>SUVS01000023.1 GCA_015061885.1 Lentisphaerota bacterium | reverse complement strand
AGGCAAAGAGCAGAACCACAGTCCGGTGAAAGGTAGTTTGCGGCAGCTACCCGTAGCGGTAACTGCCGGAAACGCCCCTTTTGCCGGGCGAAGGTTATGTCTTGGGCGACTTTTGATGAGTTTCGAAATCACCTCAATACAAAAAGTACAAATTTTCAGCTGTTCATAAATTTCGGGATGTACCGGAAATACGCCCGGAAGCGTCACGGTAGATGGTCTGGCTGCCCGAAACAGTACTGCGATTGGTGATTTTGCCGCTTTGATCGCGGTAAATGGTACTGTTGCCGGATTTTTGTGCGGTGGCATTTATTCTGCCGGAGCTGTCACGGTAGATGGTCTGACTCCCCGAAACAGTGCTGCTGCCGGTTATTCTGCCGGAACTGTCGCGATAAACTATGCGATTGCCGGAAACAGTTGAAGTGCCGGTTATTCTGCCGGAACTGTCGCGGTGGACAAGCCGGTTACCGCTGCGGGTACTGGAACCGGTCATTCTGCCGGTTTGATCACGATGCACGATCCGGGTGCCGGGTTTTACCTCTTTGGGGGCAAGAGCTTTCTGTTGAACATTGTTATCAGCACGCAATACCCATACAATAAGCAATGCCGCACTCAAAAACAATACTCTCATAAACTGCACAACCTTTCGTTCAGATTAAGTCAGATACGGGTTGGAACGCTTTTCTTCGCCGATAGTTGTGCGGGGGCCGTGTCCGGGATAAACGACTGTATCATCCGGCAGAGTCAGCAGTTCTTTGCGGATGCTTTTTTCCAGTTCGGCAAATGAGCCGCCGGGCAAATCGGTTCTGCCGACAGAATTGGCAAACAATGTATCGCCGGAAATGACGAATTTTTCAGTGGGGAAATAAAAACAGCTGCCGCCTTTTGAGTGCCCCGGAGTCAGCAGCAGCTTGACTCCGGGTATATCCCAGACAGCCGTAGTTTCCGGCAGACCTGCCACCGGCGGCAGATAGGGCAGAATATGATTATCCGGGCTGTTATACAACTCTTTATCGCCGGCAGATAGATAAACAAATCCGCAATTCAAAGCCTTACGGACTTCCGGCACCGCCCCGATATGATCCACATGAGCATGGGTCAGCAGAATTGCCGAGCGTTCATAAGCAAAACTTTTTGCCGCACTTATGATCAAATCAGCATCATCGCCGGGGTCAACGATCAGCAGCAGTTTACTCTCTTCCAGAAATACCAGATAGCAGTTTACAGCCAAAGCTCCAACCGGTATGATACGAAAATTTTCCATATAAAAAGCTCCTTGATTTGCAAAAAAAAGAAAGCAGGCTTTATTCGTCTCAGCGGACTACTTTCAATAAGGCCTTGCGGCCCCGATGCGTTTATTGTTCCGAGATTGACCTGCTTTCTGGAAATAATATAGCAAGCTATTTATTCAATGCAAATCTGCAAATACATCAAAATTGGATTTTTTTTCAAAAAAAATCATTTCTAAACTTGCAAAATGGGAAAAATAGGGTAAAATAGGTAGATGTAGGAGTGATTAGGTTTATTTTGGTTATAATCAGGGAGTGAGTTGGAACATGGAAAACGAAGAACTGTTTTTTTGCGGAGATTTTTCTCACGCACTTGATACACAGTTCCGTGTTACTTTGCCCAGTGCATGGCGTTGCGGCGAAGGCGACCCGCATCTGGTGCTTTTTCCGGGGCGGGACAACGATCTTCTGCTTTTCCCCTACTCCATGTTCCGGGAATTTCTGATCCGTGCCAGATCCAGTGCGTTGGCAAATCCGGCGACCCAAGCGGCATTGGCACAAATCGGCAGAGTCGTGCGAGATATACGGCCGGATAAACAGGGGCGTATAAAGCTCGAAAAAGAGATGCTCGCAGCTATCGGCGTGGAAAAGGAATTGATGATGGTCGGAGCTATAACCCACATCAAACTCTGTGCTCCTGACAACTGGAATCCGGTGGAACTCGGCGATGCCGGGGTATTTCTGGATGAAGTGCAGAAGCTCAACAGCAATGATGCTGACGGTTTGAGCATACTGATGAGCAAATTGACCGGGAAAGGCTGATAAAATGAGTTCAGCCAGTGCAAGTAACGAATGGGTGCATATACCGGTGCTTGCCCGTGAAGTCGTAGAGCATTTAAGTGCAGTCAAACCGCTTGAACGCATGATCGACGGAACTCTGGGCAACGGCGGTCATACCCGCTTGATGCTGGAAAAGAATCCGCAGTTGCACATACTGGGTATTGACCGCGACAGTGCGGCATTGGAGCGGGCAGCGAAAAATCTGGCGGATTTCAAAGACCGTTTTACAGCAGTACACGGCGAATTTGCCGATTTGGATATACTCGCAAAAGAGCATAACTGGGAAAGCGTGGATGCCGTTCTGCTGGATATAGGCGTATCAAGCCCCCAGATAGATGATCCGTCGCGGGGATTTTCATTCCGCAACGACGGACCTTTGGATATGCGTATGGATCGCACCGGCAGATTGACCGCCAGCCGGGTGGTCAACATGTATGCCGAAGAAGATCTGGCAAAGATTTTTTACGAATACGGCGAATTGCGTGAAAGCCGTCAGCTGGCAAGAGCCATCGTGCAGGCACGGGAACTCAAGCCGTTGGCAACAACAGCTGAACTGGCGGCAGTGTGCGATAAAGTTCTGCGGAAGAAACGCCCCGGCGAGTTACCCAGCCCTACGCGGGTGTTTCAGGCGTTGCGTATAGAGGTAAACGGCGAGCTGAAACAGTTGGAAAACGGCTTGCAGGCAGCAGAAAACATCTTGCGTCCGGGCGGCAGACTGGCGGTAATATCGTTTCATTCGCTGGAAGACCGCATTGTGAAAAACTTTTTCCGCGAAGCGGCAAAAGAGTGCATCTGCCCGCCGGGACTGCCGGTTTGCGTGTGCAATAATCACGCCCGGTTTGAGTTGCCCGTGCGTGGGGTCATCAGTGCGGCAGAAGATGAGTTATCTGCCAACCGCCGCAGTGCATCGGCAAAATTGAGAATAGCAGACCGCAAAAGGCGGTAAAAAATATAATTTCATTGAGTTGGAGAAGTTGAAAAAATGAAATTGCAGACACGGCATACAACATCGCACTCGCCGGTACGGCGACGAAACAAAGATCAGAAATCATGGGCATTGAAACTCTACATACTCGTATATTTGCTGGTGGTTGTTCTGACTGTCTTTGCCGTGGCAAATTACCGGATCGACCTCAACAGCAAAATCAGCGAACTCCAACGGCTCAGCAACCGTGCCAAGCAGGAAATTTATGAGCTTGAGCGTGATATTCAAGCCTTGAAAAACTCCCGCGAAAATCTCTCCAGCTGGGCCAATGTCCGCTATTGCATCAACAAATACAATCTGCCGTTCCGGGCGTCAGAACCCGGTCAGATACGGATGCTTACCATCAAAAGCCATCGCAATATACCTATGGCAGTCAGCAGACAGTACGAAGAAAAGACTCTCACCTGGCAGCAGCGGTAAACAACTTCTCCATGGCGGTGATTTATGCGAAGTTTCAACGACATAATGAAAAGCCGTATCCGTTGGCAGAGTATTATTCTGATTATCTTCTTCTGTTATCTTGCGGGGCGGTTGTACTGGGTACAGATCAAACTGCACGAAAATCTTTACGCCGAAGCCCGTGCAAAATACATCACCAGCAAAGAAGTCAAAGGCACCCGCGGTCAGGTATTTGACAAATTGGGCAATCTGCTGATAGGCAACATGCCGTGTCAGGATGTTTCCATAACGCCGTGCAATATCAAGGTCGAAAATGATTCAAAAACCGCCCGGATCATTGCCAAAACACTGGGTTTGGAGTATCAGGAAGTCCTGAAAAAGGTTTCCAACAAGACCCGTCAGGTCAAACAAAACGATGGCAGTATCAAAACATCTCCCCGCCAGTACGCCCAAATCGCCCGCAATGTGCCGCTGATCAAAGCCCGGAAGTTGAAAACTGTATTGCAGGAACATCTGTTGGCACGGGATGTGCATTTTCACGATACATTCATCCGTTATTACCCCAAAGGCGAATTGCTTTCCAATGTGCTGGGCATAACCACCATGAGCCACGATAAGATCCAGGCAGTAATGGGCGTGGAAAAAGTCTTCAACAGCCGTTTGAAATCAGACAGCGGCAAGATCACTTACGAACGCCGCCGCGACGGTAAACGCCTGGGCGGTGATCCCATACAGGAAGAACGCAGTCACGATGGATACAATTTGTATTTGACGATCATTGAGCCGTTGCAGTCGATTCTGGAAGAAGAGCTTGACAAAGCCTGCGAAAAGTGGAATCCTCAAGCTGTTTACGCCATCATGGCAGATCCGGCGACCGGCAATGTGCTTGCCATGGCACAGCGGCCGAGCTTCAACCCCAACGAGCGGACATCACAAGATCAGTCCGTTTATCGCATACGGGTCATCGGCGATGTATTTGAACCCGGTTCGATCATGAAACCATTGTGCGTGGCGGGAGCCTTGGATTACGGTGTAGTCACTCCCGCAACAAAAATCGACTGCGAACAGCGGACATGGTTTTTCCGGGGCAAAGCCCTGACCGATACTCACGCCTACGGTATGCAGGACGTAACCGGTGTTATCCGCAAATCCAGTAATATAGGTACGGCAAAAATCGCGATTGCCATGGGCGAACACAAACTTTACCGTACATTGCGTAAATTCGGTTTGGGGTCGCGTTGCGGACTGCCGCTGCGGCCGGAAGAACGGGGCAGTCTGAAGACTCCCGACCGCTGGGATGGGCTTTCCATTTCCCGCTTTGGTATCGGCTATGGTGTATCAATCACCCCGGTACAGATGCTCCGGGCATACTGTGCCCTCGCCAACCGCGGCAAACTGCCGAAATTAAGATTGCTTGACCGGATCGAAAATCAGGAAACCGGCGAAATCATCCCCAACCCCATAGAGCCGCCGCAGAATATTTACGCCTCTCCGGCAACCGGCGAAAACATTGTAAAAATGATGATAACCGTTACCGAACAAGGTGGTACTGCTACCAAAGCGGCAATTCCCGGCTATCATGTAGCAGGCAAAACCGGTACTGCACGCAAATATGAACGCGGCGGTTATTCGACCAGTAAATATTACGCCAGCTTTGTCGGATTTGTGCCGGCGGAAAAACCGGCATTTGTGCTGTTGCTGACCTTTGATACTCCCCGCGGCTCGATCTACGGCGGAACTGTAGTCGGGCCGACATGGAAAGCCATTGCCGAGCGAACGCTCAAATATATGAATATACCGCCCAATGTACCAATGCCGGAAAAGGCAAAACCCGCCAGATAAAACTCCGCATTCGCCCGTCTTTGTTGCACTCCGGCGTGGCAAACGGGCAATAGAGTGCATGGGCGGCGGATGCCGCCGGATGCTGTTGGCGGGCATTACACTGCATAACGCTCACTGGGTACGGACGTCAACCGGCTGTGCGGGCTTTGCCCGCCTTTATTACCGTTATTTACCGTTACTTACCGTTTTACTTTGTGCGGCACACAGGTATTCGCCTTACGATGCCATACTGTATGCCACTTGCCCCCCACGCCGGGCGAAGGTTATACCGTACTAATAACAAATATCGGAGAGTATGGGTTATCCAGCGGGGAATTCAATAGCCATTCAAAACAAGGGCAAGGTGCAGAACCACAGCTCCGCCGTGGCGGTAGGTTCAGGCGGCTATCTGTAAGGTAACCGCATGAAACGCTCCCCACGCCGGGCGAAGGTTATGCCGTACTAATAACAAATATCGGAGAGTATGGGTTATCCAGCGGGGAATTCAATAGCCATTCAAAACAAAGGCAAGGTGCAGAACCACAGCTCCGCCGTGGCGGTAGGTTCAGGCGGCTACCTGTAAGGTAACCGCATGAAACGCTCCCCACGCCGGGCGAAGGTTATGCCCTTGCCGACTTTTGAGGAATATTGAATCCCCCGCACTACTTACTTATCCCATGTCGCCGCCGTAGATGGTGCGGTATTGCATGGGTGGTTCTTCGCCGGGTTCGCCCAAATACATATCCACCATTTCACGCACTTTTACGAAACCGCCGCTTTTCAGGAAATCCATAAACTCATTCTGCATATCGTAGCAGATAATGCTTTGTGCTTGAGTTTTGTCCAGATTGACGGCGGCGGCGGCCAGAGCCATTGCATTTTGTATATCGTCGCTGACCAGTGCCGCCATCTGACGGTATTTTTTCCACCGGCGGCCCCAGATGTGCGATTTGCCATCGTCAGAAACCAGAGCATATTTACCGAACTCGCGGTAATTGAACTCCAGCAGATTCCCTCTGGAAAAACCGAAACACTCTTTATCGCGGGCGACCGCACCGGCAACTTCGTCGGGCATCATAGAATGTACGCCGATATTTTCCGGTGCAGTCAAACATGGATTTTCGGCGGCAAAAAAGCTGATCGTCCGGCAGGGCTGAAAACCCAGCGGGGCGTAAACTTTGGAGCCGTCGGGCGTGGCATGAAGCCGTTTGCACTTATAATTGCGGGTCAAATCCAATATATGTTCGATCATCTTTGTAGCGTATCCGCGGCGGCGGAACTCATCTTTGACGATCACCAGATTGATAAAGACCAGACTTTGCGGCTCATAAGTGACCATACCGGCAGAACCGGCAATCTCGCCATCGACTTCAAGGAAAAAGCCTTTCATATTATCAGCAGAGGTTACCAATTCACATTCCGACGGAGCCACATTCCAGTTTACCCCATCAGCCATGGAGCTTAAAACACCGGCTTCTGACGTTTTGATTTCGCGGATATTTATCATTTTTTTACCGTAATACTTCCTGATTTGAGGTCTGTCCACAAAGTACCGTCGCCGGCATAGATCACTTGCAGTTTCACATTGGGATTGAGTTTTTCCACCAACAGCAAGTCAGCCATAACGCCGCTGGTTCCCAGAGCTTGAGCCTTCATTTCCACGCCGAAAGCTTTTTCGTTGTTACGCATAAAAGCAACTTGCACATCGGTTTCGCCCTTGAGCTTGGTGCGGGCGGCTTCCAGTTCGGAGCGTTTGAGCTGCAGTTGAGCGACTTCCAGCTCGGTTTCGGCGGCGATCAAAGCTACCGACTGCTTCTGCTGGGCGGCGATCTCGGCGGTGATCTTGCGGGTTTCCTGCTCGATTTCCCGGCGTTTCTGCTCGATCATAGCGGTGTGTAAATTCAACTCGGCTTCGATCTTGGCGGTTTCCTGCAAAGAGTAGTTGGTCAGATTCTGCTCCACTGCCAGACTTGCTTCCTGAATAGGTTTGAGAATATTAGCAGGAATGGTCACATTGCGGATAATGGCATTGTGTACGACAATGGATTTTTCCCGCAATACCTGTTCAAGTTCACTGCGGAGATTGTTCTGGAAAATCTCCCTGCCCTCGCCGACAATAAAATCCTGTGCCTTGTAGCTGGATCCCTTCATACGCGTTACCGAAAGTATCTGCGGCAGAATGATCTTGCTGACCACCTGCGGCAAATCGCCGTAAAGCATGTAAATGCGGGCAATATGCTGGGGCATAAGCTCAAATTCGACCGTCATATCCATCAGGATCTTGAAGCCGTCGCGGCTGGGGAACTCCACAAAACCGCCCACACTGTAAACCATGTCAGGTGTTTGCGGCACGGTGGTGGAGGCAGCGGAACTGACCGCACCCATGGGCCGCGGAGCTTTACGCACAGCAACGGAGCGTGCCGTTTTCTGTTTGAAAGAACGCATCCGGCTGCCGGAGGATGCCGGAGCGGATTCACGCATCATATTAACCCGCTTCTGCATTTGAATATTGAGCGTATTTGAGGACATTTCGTCCAGAGTATCACTGGCGGCTTCGATACGGTTCTTCAAGGCAATAACGCCGCCGGCTTCACCGGTCATACTTACCTGATTCATGCCGATTTCGATAACATTGACCTGATAAGCTCTGGGGTTGATGTAGTACAATCCAGGCTGAAGGATGTCCTGCAGCACGCCTTTTTCACCACTTTGGGCAAACTTGCCCGCCGGAGCCGGTTTACCGGTTTGCGAAGTCACCACACCGACATAACCGAAAGGTATGTTTATAGCGTCAACAATGTCAACTTTGTATCCTTCCGGATTAAGCCGGTGCACACCGGGGGAGAGGACTTCACGCCAGATACCCTGATAACTCTTATCCGGTGCAATGATTTCGCCGGGGGCCAGCGGCTTGCCGACTTTACTGGTAACAACGCCGACTTTACCGATGGGTATGTTTATTGCGGGAACGATTTTAATATCGTGCATTACCGGGTCAAGGAAATATCTGCCTTCGGGCAGGACTTCACGCCAGATACCGCGTTCACCTTTTTCCACCAGCAAAGTACCTGGTGCCGGAGCCTTCCCGCTTTTGGCAGTAACAACCGCCATGTGTTCCGGCGGCACATAAAAGCGGCAGAATCCCCACACATAAATGAACAAACCCAACGCAAGTGCAGCTATCACTATAACTATGGCAGAAATAATGTTCTTTTTCATCTTGCAAACTCCTTACTTCCGCACGGGATTGGCTGATTTTTTCAGAACCGGCAGACCGAACACCTGTTCACCGGCTGAATTGGACATTATATTTTGAATATTCGGAGCGATCTTTTCGTAAAGTTTGCCCCGCAAATAGGCTTCGCCGCCGCCGAAAGCAGTGATATTCCGTTTCAGAATCTCAACTTCGGCTTTATTTCCGGCGGCAATGACCGCTTTTTCCGCTTCGGCAAGAGCCACGGCCGCCCGGGCTTCGGCTTGAGCTGTTTTAAGCTGCAATGCAGCGGCATCCAGTTCGGTTTTGGCGGCGATGACTTTTTCCAGCTTGGTTTGTTTGGCTCCGATCTCGGCTGTGATTTTCAGCGTTTCCGCTTCGACTTTACTGCGGCTCTGCAAAGCCAGCATTTTCTGGCGTGCCAGTTCGGTGGCACTTTTTGCCTGCTCTATCTGCTGGGAAAACTTTTTGGCTTCCTGCTTGGCGATTTCGCGGTTGCGGATGATCCCGGCGATCTCCTGCGGCGGATTGATGTCGCGGATCAGCACAGAATTGATGGAAACGCCCCAGGTACGGCAGTTTTTACGCAAAAAATCCTCCAACTTGTTCTGGAAAAGCTGGCGGCTTTCGCCCACAATAAACTCGGTGGCACTCTTTTTGCTGCCTTCGATCCGGGCAAAACCGGAAACTGACGGCAGGATAAGTTTTTTGATAATATCATCCATATTGCCGACTTCCTGCGTCAGCATGGGAGCGGATTCCGGCACGATATTGAATTCGACCGTACCTTCGAGCGTAACATAAAAACCGTCAAGCGTAATAAAGCCGATCGCATCCTTGCCGCTGAATTCGTAACGCTGACTTTGGATATTGACTATTGCCACACTCTGGATATAGGGATTTATGCGGTGCGTACCTTCTTTAAGCGTGAATGCCTGCACACCTTTGCGGTCGGGCGAAACAATGAACCCCTTATTGCAGTTCAAGTCGTTGGCAGCTCCGGAAAAAATATCTTTGCCGCAAAGATTTGCCACCACGCCGATATTACCGGGCATGATAACGATATCGTCGCAAAGTTTTACATCGTAGGCATAAGGATTGATACGGTGTCTGCCGGTACCCAGCACATCGCGGACAATACCTTTGCTGTCGGCATCTGCGGCAAGGATCTCTCCGGCGGGAAGATTTTTGCCGAATTTGCGGACCAGCACACCGAATTTACCGGCAGGGATTTCCGTGACCGGCTTGATCTGCCAATCCCAGATGTACGGATTGCGGAAATAGCGTCCTTCGCCCAGCACTTCAAGCTGGATACCTTTATATTCGCTGGAGGTCGCCACGATCTCATTGCCCGGTAAAGTCTTACCGGTCTTTTTTATCAGTATAGCGATCTCGCCGTTGCCCGGTTCGATCCGGCAGCCGTACCAGACGAACAATGCGGCGGCAAAGACCAGTATCACCACGGCAAAAGCGATCACTCCGACCAATGGCGGAGCCTGATTATTTTTGTTTACTGCCATAAATCCTCCTTTTTTTGGGTTATGCGGATAATTGCAATGGTAATTAAAAACATCTCCGGCGTAAAATAGCATAATATATCAATTTTTACAAGTTATAGTGCCGTATAATGATTGCAATATTTTAATTTTTGTGTTATTTTATCAACAGAACAGTTTTAAACTACAAAATCAACTACGGATTTTCAGATGAAGAAGTATCTTAAACGACAAATTTCCGCCCTGCTCATTGCCGGGACTGCCGCAATAGTGCTTTCCGCATGCAGTCACTCGCAAGTATTTACCGAACCGCTGGACGCCAACACCCCGGCACCGGCCGGGATGCAGGCAGTTGCTTACGGCAGAGCCCAGAACAGCGGGTACTATCTCTTTAATGTATTACCTTTGCATACCGGACACCCGTATCACCCCAACCGCAAAGATTACCGGGCGTGGCACGATGATGTAAATCCGGAAGTCAATGCCGGAATGTTACTTTATTCCATGAAACAGCTTTACGGTGCAGAACAACTTGCAGATGTGGAGCATCAGGAAAGTTCATGGGGATACTTTTCGTTGTGGATAGTCTGGCGTAAAACCATTTCCACCACCGCCACCGGCTTGAAAAAACTCAAACCTGTTAAAGCAAAAAAGAATAAATGAGCGATTTCAAAGAACTCGTCTGCCGCGGAGTTGAATCCGATGTGCTGGACTACAAAGCCCCGGTCAACTGGACGCTTTTGAGCAAACAGCAGAAAGCCAAGTTTGTGCGGCACGCTCTGGCATTTGCCAACACCAAAGGCGGAGCCATAGTGATCGGCGTGCGGGAAGACTTGAACGGTCACCCTTCGCTTTACGAAGGCTTAAGCGATGAAGAGTGCCACTCTTTTGATCCGTCAACTGTCGGCACTTATATCAACAGCCATGTTGATCCGGCAATAGATTTGACCGTGGAACGCCCGCTTGTTGACGGCAAACGCTATGCAATACTGATTATAAAGCCATTTACCGATATACCGCATGTGGCAATTCACAGTATAGATGATGAGTTACGCAGTGGAGTGTTTTATATCCGCAGTGCCTCTGCATCCAGCCGCCCCGCCGCCAGAGCCGGTGAAATGCACGATCTTATCCGGCGGGCGTTGCGGAATCAGCGTGATCTGCTGGGCAATCTGTTGAAAGATATTTTAGCGGAACCAGTCAGCAGTAAAACAGCGGCATTCCCGATACCGGCGGGAACTCTGCCGCCGGAATATGAAGAAAGTGTTGAATATTTTTCCAAACGCCAGAATGAATCCCTGCCTGAAAACACTCCGGTGCTGGATATAGCCCTTATGCCGGAAAATTTTATGGAGCGTATAACCTTGAGCAAACTGCGGCAAGCCGCCGAAAACGCCGCACCGGCTGCCGGTTCAGCCGCCAATGGCGATGCGATCCCCGCTGACATGTTTTCAAGTTACGCTACAAATGTATCTCTGCGGGGCATGGATCAGCACCGCACCAGATTCTGGCAGTTGTTCAACAATGCGTTATGCCATTTCCGCCGCCCCCTGCCCCGGAAAATCCAATACAGCACACTGGATGCATATTTGACCAATCTCCTGACTTTTGCAGTGAACTATTACCGCAACGAACTCGCCATAAAAAGCAATATCATGCTGAATCTCTCTTTGCTGAACAGCATGGATACAGAGTTGGTTTCAGACAAAAATGCCGGAAACAGCAACAATCCGTCACTCTGCCGTATTGCGGAAATCATTATAAAAGAAACACTCCCCGCAGCAACTGATACCCAGGCAGTCAGTCAGACAGTCAAACACCTTATGGACGAAATATCCGTGCGGTTCAATGCCCCGGTCATCCCGGACAAAAAGCAGTAAACAGCTTTTTGAAGTGCAGCATAAGGCTTAATTGAGAAAACTTTCAAGAAATTTTTCAACTTTTTTCGCTTAAAAACTTGCAATATTCAAAAAAAAGGTTATCTTATACATTGCTCGCTCAAGAGCAGGTTTAATACAGCGGCAACGCTGTCTTAACTTGAAAGAAGCGGGGGAGTAGCTCAATTGGTTAGAGTGCCACCCTGTCACGGTGGATGTTGCGGGTTCAAGTCCCGTCTCTCTCGCCATTTTTTATTAAAAATGGTTCTCGCTTCTGTTTTTTAACCGCATTATAGCGGGGGAGTAGCTCAATTGGTTAGAGTGCCACCCTGTCACGGTGGATGTTGCGGGTTCAAGTCCCGTCTCTCTCGCCATTTTTATTTTAAATGAAATCGATGAACAAAAGGCACAGCATAAAACAAAAACAGACTCGCAAGCAAGACTTGCAGTTTGCTTTTTTGATTTTATGCTTAAGTCGTCTCTTGCAAAAAGTTGCAAGAGACGGTGCCTTTCTTTAATGGGTTGCCTTCCGCTTACAGCTACGCTGTAATGCTCAGGATCGCGGCGGCTTTGCCGCCTGCGTCAAGTCCCGTTTTTTTCGCATAGTATTTCTCGCATTTTCAATATAAGAAATCTTGCTGATAGCTTTTTCCTGGTTTCGGGGCAAAAAAAAACTGCCTCAACTTAATGAGACAGCTTTTTTCGGTTATCAAAAAGAATTACTTCTGATTGACAATAAGACCATCACCATAGACAGCACTTTCGATAGAAATACCGAAGAAAGTGTTGTAGAAAGTGTTCTTACTGCGGGGACCGTTGATCGGGGTACGGGCAGAACCGCAACCGGTAAGGGCTCCAACAGCAATGGCGGCGACAGCGATAAGAATAAGCTTTTTCATAAAACACCTCTCTTAAAATAAAGATTTACATATAACGGGCAAAACAGCCCTTCAGTTTAATCGATCAATAAAATTATTTCATCGGATTGACGACGAGACCATCACCATAGACAGCACTTTCAATGGAAATACCGAAGAAAGTGTTGTAGTAAGTGTTCTTGCTGCGGGGACCTTCAAGCGGGGTACGGGCGGAACCGCAACCGGTAAGGGCTCCCAGCGCGATGGCGGCAGCTGCGATGATAAGCAGTTTTTTCATAAAAACCTCCTTGTTTTTTTTTAATGAGAGGAGCAACACACACTCCCCCCGGTTCTGAACCTACTATAACATAGCTCTATTAAAAAGTCAAGCTAAACAAATATCTCCCAAGTATATTTTTTTCAAAATTTTTCAATTTTTTCCGGAAAGAATACAGAATCCACTGCATTCAGTCCGGATTTTTTCATATTTCAGGAGATTCTTACGGTTCCAACGCCTGTCGGAAATCTTCAATAGTAAAGAGATTTTCCACAGCCGTATTCAAAGTTTCTTCCCAATCACTCTGGGACGCTTGATTTTCGCCTATATTTTTCTGGGCAAACGCCTGAAAATAGCGTGGCGTCGGGTATTGCAAGCCATTTTCAGTATGTTCACCCGGCAGTCTTACCATCACAATGACCCGGCTTTCCAGATACATTCCATCCTGACATTTGTAGGTCATAAGATGCCAGTTCAACGGCACGACAACTCTTACCGGATTAGTGGTAAAACCTTTGTAGTGTGTACCGGTAGTAATGTCATTGTATTGACATGACTGCAAATTATTTAAAACAGCTTTATCCAACTGTAAACTTCCGCTGGGGACAAACTCCAGTGTGGCAGTGGTTTTGAAGTTTTTACCCGAATCATTATAGGTTGGGATCGGAGCCAAAGTGTCGTATTGGGTTGTACATCCGGCAAGAAGGAACAGAAGTGTTACAGCCAACATCATGGATTTGATTTTTACTGTATTCATTATTTGATCTCCTTTGCCATACGCTGATAAGCGGCACGGTTGATTATTTCAGTACGCTCTTCGATGATTTTTTGAGCCGCATTCTGAACAGCCGTCATGCCTTGCTGCATCATCGGCAGATGCACAATATTCATACTGTTGTTATCAGGAACCTGTATTTTGAATACATTGTTTGCCGCCAGGTCTGCCCGGTAAAACCCGCTGATACGCACTTCGTGTTCGCCCGGAGGCAGTTCCAACGGCACTATATATAACTGGCCCGGCAAATTATGCCAATATCTGCCGTCAGCGGTCGGATTTATCATTGCACCGATGACCCACACCGTTCCGCCGACGACATAACAGCCGAGTCCGGCTCCCATTATTGCCAAACTTGAGGGTGGTGGCATACGGGCACCAACAGTAATCAGGACGGTTCCGGCAACAAAAAACAAATTGCGCGATACCTCCATGGTCTTCTTGGCGGTCGCCTTATCGGCAAGTACATTGTCCATCAAACGCCCGCCGCGGCTGGTCGCCTGATAGTCAATATCAGCAAGATTGTTGGGCATGAAAATATTCTGACCGTTGCCGACTGCTATTGCCATGGCGTCAAAGTGGTTGACTCCGCGGATGATCGAGCGGATTTCCTTATATTCGCCGGTACACATCACGGTCGGCGGCAACCCCGCCCACACTACCAGCAGCACATTCGGATTGCGTTTTTGCAACTGTTCAAAACAGTTACCGTCAATAACTTTGCCGTTTTTATCATGCAAAACGATACCGCGGGATGCCAGAGCGGCGTGCAAACCACGCCAATATTCTTTAGCTTCGGCAGTATCATTCATTTTTTTAGCGGCAAGATACCCCAGATAATGCAAGAGAGCATAGTCGTTGATTGCTTCTTCCTTATTGGAGTCCGCATCTGCCAGCAAACCGTTCTTTACGCAACGGATGGCATCTTCATATTTCTGTTCGCGGATAAACGACATTGCCATGAAAGCATAGAATGTAGAACGTTCGTAAGCATCGCCTTTGAACACTTTATTTATTTCACCATGCCAGACACTTAAGGCTTTTTCCTCCAGCTTGGTATCAAAAAGTGTTTCCAAATCTTCATGCAGACTGACCATCAAATCATGTGCTTCTTTGTGCTGATTGTTCATCAACAACACCGAAAGCAGCTCCATCTGATAAAGCGGACGACTGACTGTGCGTTCTTTAGTAAGAGTCTGCAACAGATCTGTCGCGGTGGAAAAATCATTCTGCAGAAACGCATTATGAGCGGATTCGTTGAGTTTTTCCATCTCCGCAAGTTCTGCTTCTGACTTATAAACAAAATCCCCTTCGTACGAAGAGCATCCTGCAGTCAACAACACTGCAGCCAATACTCCCAATAGCCAAGATCCCCTGATTTTCATCTTGTATCAGTCTCCCAATACAACTTGATAATTCTGGGCATCCTGAACGGGGCAGACAACCTTGTAGGCATAAGTTTCGCCACGACGGATCACGACTTTCTGCCGGTTGGTTGAATACACCATCGGCGAAGCCACCCGGTTACCCCGGTAAAAGTTGCAACGGGTGTTCAAAGTCAACTGTTGCGGAGCTTTGCGATGCCAGTCTGTCCAGCTGACCGGTCCGCGGTTGCGGATACCAACTTCCACAACAAGCTGTCCGGCTTCGTTGCGGTAAGCCTGTTCGTAAACGATTTCGATAAATGCACTCAACGAATATGTACCGAAAAACGGAGTGAATTGTGCCGGGCGGGTGAATACCACAGAACCTTCGGCACTGATTTTGTCAATATCGGGACGGGGAACTTCGTGTACCGGACGGCAGCTGCAAAAAATTACGGCAGCACAAACTAAAAGTACAGATGATACAATTTTCATATCTTTGATTCCTTAAAATTATTTATAAACAATACCACCATCTGTGAGGCGTTTTACTTCGTAAATATCTTCCCAAATCGTTTCGTTGCTTTCCGGGTCGGTGAGCTGCATTGTAATAAGCAAATAATCTACATTAGTACCATTTCGACGCTGATGCATACCGTTGATTTCGCCGGAGATGATATATTTGGCAGCTCCGCTGTTGTCGCTGAATTTGCGATCAAGCAAAATCATTTTTTCAAACACTGATACTTTGTTTTTAGCATCAACCAACATAACATTCAAACGCTTGTTGACATTGGGATTGGCACGCATTGCCGGGTCGTTGAGTATTTGCTTGAGGTGATTTTCGTAAACAACCAGATTTTTAGAAGCGGGTGTAACTGTGGTTACGGAAGAATTTGCTCCGGTTTGAACCGTATTGATTTGAGTGGGGTTCATCGCATTGGGAGCCTCGGATGCAATATACATTGACTTGCCGGCTTTTACCCGGGCATCGACAACTTCGATGTAGTTGGCAAGGTTGATGATGCCTTCAGTTTTCATGGTTTCGGGAATAAACTGACCGGTCAGGTAATAATCAGCACCTTCGGTAACGCCCGGCATCAGGAACTGAATCTTTCCTCCGGCGGCATTGACAACTTCAGCCCGGAGCATAGCGGCAAAGCTGTCGGCATTCATATTGACCAGATTGGTGTTAAGTACCGGAATAACTGCAACTTTAATCGGTTTTGCCTGTTTGGCGACCGGGGAGGCAGCCATTTCAGCGGCAATGTTTTTCAAGTTCGTCATTATCATTTCCGACTGACGATCTTTCAACACAGCATGGCGGTTGGCTTGAACTCTGGCATTGTTATTGAGGAAACGCACCTTGTTGCGGCCATATCTGTTCAGTTCCGCCGTAAGGCGTTTCATAAACAAATCGCTATTAATGAAGAAACGGCTTTTATTGGTAAAACCGGCGATCTTGATTCTGACCAAATCAGGGGTGCCGCTGATTTCCGGCACAGCAAGGATAGACGGACACATTTGCGATGCCACAGTCCTTATATCAGCACTGGATATTCCCCCTTTCAGAGGATTGGCATCAAGGTCGATTTCCGGAGAGGGTTTGGGGGGCGGTGCAGAAACACAACCACTCAAAAAACATACCGAGCAACCGAAAAGAACGGCTGCTCCCAGACAGAAGTTTTTTTTCATATTTTTGCCTTTGGTTAAATGGGTTGAAAAATACAGTAAAATCAATGAGAGAAAAAACATAAAAATCCCCCACATATAGATAAAATAGCACTTTAATTCCAACAATGCAAATTCATAATCATTGTCAGAAAAATATTTTATGAATATTTTCAATAGGTGCGACATATTGGTGTAGTTGCATCTATTTCGTTTGTTGTTATCAACAATACAGTTTTTTTATTTGCAGAATTGAAAAATGTTGCTTGATGTGATATATTTCTTTGTGCTTTGAGTCATTTTCAACAGATAGCTTAATAACCATAGCACTTGAAAAACCGTGAAGGTCAATTTGTCTTTGCCCGGTAAAAAGCTGTTTTATGTTACCTTGAATTCAGATATGGAATGAATATGAAAAAATATTTAGCTGTACTTTCGGTTGTAATTGGGATCATCTCAACACTGTCTGCCGGAGATTTTAATGACTCTGGGCTTATTTCAGGTTGCGGATTTTTTCCGCTGCAAATTGATGTGGGATTTGTTAATGACAATGCCAAACTGCTGGATGAAAAGTCCGATACCGTTTTGGCGTTGGGGATTTTCTCTCTGCAACAGAAATCAGCGGTGTTTTCTGTTGCCGGAGTGGTCAACACTTTGCAGAATAATTACGGTATCCAAATCAATCCGTTCTTTCTGGGTTCGGCAACCGATAATAATTACGGTATTTCCTGGGGCTTGACCAATTTCAGCAAAAAGTGTTATGGTTTACAGTTGGGTATAAGCAATCACAGTTTTGCCGGGGAAGAGGTCGATAAAGCCAATGAACGCTGGCAATTATGCGGAGTGAACATTGCGGATTTTTTGTTTTGCGGCCTGTTGAATTTTTCCAATGAGTGTCAAATCGGACTGTTCAATTTCAGTAAAGGTGCGATTTTTCAGCTCGGCTTGCTGAATTACAACCCCAAGTCATACATTCCCTGGATGCCGCTGATAAATTGTGATATGAGCCGGGAATGAATCGGTACTCTTCGGATTGCATATTACACTGTTGTAATGGCGATTATGTTATCTCTGATTGCGGTATTTGCCGGGGGATATGCCGAATTTTTTTTTGAATTGAGCCGAAAACTCGTAGGCATTGTTATAACCAAGCTGACCGGCTATCTCTTTTATCGTCAGATTTTCGCCGCGGAGCATCACGGCAGCACTTTCCAGTTTGCAGATTATCCGGTAAGTCCAGGGGGACATGCCGGTTCCTGCTTTAAAAAGTTTCCGGAAATTTTCGTAACCTATTGCGTGTTTGCGGCAGAACTTCTGCACCGAAAAATCTTTGGCAAAATCCTTCCCCAGTTCCCGGCAGGCTTTGTCGATCAGATCCTGATATTTACAACCGGGATTTTCAGAAAAACTTTTCTCTTTTATTTCGTCGAGCAATTTTATCATATCTGTTACGCAGTTGGAAAAATTTTCTTCCGGGGAGTGAGTCAACTTCCAGCCCAGCTGCCACACTTTTTGTGCCGCTGACTCTATATATTGTTCAGGCAGAGTATTTACCGGAGTGGTCAGCTCAAGCAGCTTTAAACTGCTCAACGCCTGATAAAGCTGCGGCCCGATCTCCAGATAGCACTCCAGATAACCGGATTGCGGATCGACAAAATTGGAGTGTTCTATATTAGGAAGCCTTATAAATGCACTGCCCCGGTGCAGAGCATAAACACTGTTGCCGTTTGCCACATATTTGCCGCTGCCCTGCAAAACGATCACCAGCACAAAATTCGGATAACGCCAGTCCACCCGGTCTCTATAAATATTTTTCCGCAGAAAGCCCGCCCCCAGAACTTCGCCGGTTACCTGATTGCCGCCAGTTCGCAATACTTGTATGCGGTCTATGTTCTGCAAGGGCGGCAGTTCCGGATATTCCACCGGAAAAAACCTGGAATCTCCCCAATTACCAAATATCATATTTATTTATACCAAAAAACAGATTGACTTATAACAAATGTTGGTATATACTATAACCAAATATTATCAATATTCAAATCAACATAGGATTTTTTTATGCTGTTCAATCAACTTTTGTATCAATCTCCGGGTATCTTGAGTGCCAATATTCTGCCGGTGCGGGCGACTTTTTTCAGTTTTGACAATGAGATCGAGGCTCTGGCGGCGGCCGGTACTCCGGAGCATGGAAAGTTTTTCCAGAGTTTGAACGGCCAGTGGAACTTCCGTTATCTGGAAAATCCCGCAGAACTGACCGGAGAAGATTTAACAGAAGATCTTTCTGCTTGTGATACGATCACAGTGCCGGGAGCCTGGACAGTTCAAGGTTATGACAAGCCGCATTACACTAATATTCAAATGCCTTATCCCAACATTGCCCCCTCGGTGCCGGAGTGCAACCCCGCCGGGATCTATCAAAAAAAATTCACTCTGCCGGAGAGCTGGCAGAACCGCCGGATAATATTGCATTTTGACGGTGTGGAAAGTGCTTTTACAATAAAAGTAAACGGCCGTGATGCCGGTTTTGCCAAGGACTCCCGGGCGGCACGCGAGTTTGATATAACCGGGTATTGCCGTGCCGGAGAAAATACTCTGACTGTTGCAGTGGTCAAGTGGTCGGATGCCAACTATATTGAAGATCAGGATATGTGGTGGCACGGCGGGATCGTGCGGGATGTTTATTTGCTGGCTCTGCCGGAAAATCACATCAGCGATATTTTTGCAACTGCTGTGCTTGACGATTCTTACACCAACGGCAAATTGCAGGTCAAAGGTGCTTTGCATCTGACCAAAGCCCCCGTGCCCGGCGAAGTATGGAAGCTGCGGATAAAACTCTACGATGCCGCCGGAGTGCCGGTAAAAAATTCTCTGCAGGAGATAGCGTTCCCCTTCTACTATGTGGATGCCAATCACGCAGTTTGCTATGAAGGAGAAGGTATTGCCGAAGTAACCGTTCCCAAAGTCAAGGCGTGGAGTGCGGAAAACCCCTGTTTGTATAAGTTGAGTGCAGCCTTGCTTGACCCCGCCGGCAACGAAGTTGACTATACGGCAATAAGAGTCGGTTTCAGAAAAGTGGAAGTTACGGAACGCCAACTGCTCATCAATGGCAGGAAAGTACTGATCTGCGGCGTGAACCGCCACGAAAGCCATCCCCGCAAAGGCAGAACGGTCAACCGGGAAGATATGATCCGCGACCTTGATCTGATGAAAAAGCACAACATCAATGCCATCCGCACCAGTCATTACCCGGATACACCCGAATTCTACGACCTCTGCGATGAATACGGCTTTTATCTCTGGGACGAAGCGAATGTTGAAAATCACGCTTTTTACAGCAGTTTTTGCAGTAATCCGGCGTGGGCGGGTGCTTATATCGACCGGGCGGCAAATCTGCTTGAGCGGGATAAAAACCACCCATCCGTGCTGGTCTGGAGTCTGGGAAACGAAGCCGGTATCGGTGCCAACCATGCCGCTATGGCAGGCTACATCCGCTACCGCGACCCTGACCGGCTGGTGCATTACGAAGGAGCCATACACAGCATGGCTTACGGTCAGAAACCGATGCGTAATTTGTTTACGACCGATATTGTTTCGCCGATGTACCCGCCGGTGGAAAAACTCTATGAGTGGAGCAAGATCGCCATTCACGATCCCCGCCCTTACATCATGTGCGAATATTCACATGCCATGGGCAACAGCAACGGTGAACTGGCTGATTACTTTGAAGCCTTTGAAAAATGCGAAGGTATTCAGGGCGGTTTTATCTGGGAGTGGTGCGACCACGCTATTTACAAGCAGACCGCTGACGGCAGAGAGTTCCTCGCATACGGCGGCGACTTTGGCGACACCCCCAACGACGGTAACTTTGTCTGCGATGGTATTGTGGGGGCGGAACGGGATGTTCACCCCGGTCTGATCGAATACAAATACCTTGCTCAAGGTATAAAATTCCATCCAACCAATCCGGCCAACGGCATTTTTGAGCTGGAAAACCGGCGGTATTTCAGCGATTTTTCGGCGTATGAACTGCGTTACACGATAGAAGTTGACGGCAATAAAGTTTTCAGCAGAAAAATTGCCATGCCGCAAGTCGATGCCGAATACGGCAGCAAAGCAATGATCCGGCTTGCCTATCCGGACTGGAAAAAATATTCCGGCAAAAAAGTTTTTATCACATTGCAGGCGGTGCTGAAAAAATCGTGCCGCTGGGCGGAAAAGGGCTATGCTGTTGCTCACGAACAGTTTGAATTGCCGGTATTATTGAAAGCTCAAGCGGAAAAAACGCTCCGGTGTCAATACCGTGTCAGTGAAAATACTGCTCAATATCTTATTGAGTGCGGCAGCTGGCAAATTGCCATTGACCGCAAAAACGGTACAAGCGTATGGCAGAAAAACGGCAAAGCGGCGGCTGTTTCGGCGGCTGAACCGTGGTTCTACCGGGCTCCGACCGATAACGACGGCTTCCGGCTGGAAAATTTGAATAACAAACTGCGGCCGATAGAGTTCTGGCAACAGCAGGGATATGACCGCTTTACGGTAAAAAGTGTTGCTGTTGAGCGTAAAAACTCAAGTGTGATCATCACCCGGAAGATCGGAACTGAATTTTTGAGCGAAACCATTACGCATAAATTGGTTATAACTCCGCAAAATAACGGCGGCATTACTCTGGAAAACAGTTTTGATGTACCTGAAATCTATCGGGACCTCCCCCGTGTCGGCTTGCGTTGGCTTCTGCCCGTGGAGTTTGACCAACTGGAATATTGCGGCATGGGCCCGCACGAAAATTATATCGACCGCAAAGCCTCGGCAGTTTACGGCAAATTTGCCATGCCAGTAAGTGAACTCCCCGGAACATATCTTCTGCCGCAGAGTGCAGGCAACCGTACCGGGGTTGAAAGTTTGAGCGTAAAAAACAGCGGTATGGAGTTCAAAGTAACGGCTGACCGGCAGTTTGAGTTTTCCATATTGCCGTACAGCGACAGTGAGCTTTTTGCGGCAAAACACTGGCACGAACTGCCGGAACAGCAGTATCAATATTTGTATATTGATGTAAAACATCGTGGCGTAGGCACCCGCAGCTGCGGACCCAAGCTCAACGAGCGTTACCGCATCCAGCCGGGCGAATATAAGATAAGTCTGGAAATAATTTAACCCAGGAGGAGCAAACAAAATGCAAAACAGAAAATTCACACTCATTGAATTACCGGAGAGGTATTCTGAAAAAAACGAAGCTACGAAGGGAGGTTATTCACCTGCCTTATCGGCAGGTGAAGCTGTACAGCTTCACCTTAATTGAGCTTCTCGTGACTACCGCACAATAGAACTGTGTTTATGAAATAGCATCCATTGAGAGAAAATACAAGTCTTTCAAGGGATTTTTTAAGGTTTTATTTGCCAATCAAGTTATAAATCGGCATATCTTTTACAAACTGCTCCATAAAGTTCCAATCAGGATTTCCACTTTTATCTACTGGCAACATAATTTTTTTAGCTCTTAATTTATCTTGAGAACACATATTGGAATAATTGTATTTTTTACAAACATTTCTTAATATTGTAATCAAAAACAAAGCTACTCTTTCATTTAACATATCTCCATACAACAGTATAATGGATGAACCTGCACCACCTCTACCCAATGGGGAGGATTTGAGAAATTTTGAGAATGTTTGGGAGGTAAATTCTTGCCGCCTATGTTCTTCGCATACACGGGCGGCAGTATAGATGGCGGCTGATATTTTTCTTCCATACTCTCCCATACTCTCCTATAGTTTTCCAATATTTGTAAAACTCTCAAAAAGTGCTATATTATATATCAAGTTTATAGTTAAAGTACTAAATCAGGAGTAGAACTTTTGAAACATATCCGTAATTTTTCAATTATTGCCCACATTGACCACGGCAAATCCACGCTTGCCGACCGCTTGCTGGAATACACCGGCACGGTCGAAAAACGCGAAATGCAGGATCAGCTTCTTGACGGCATGGATTTGGAGCGTGAACGCGGCATTACCATTAAATCGCATCCGGTACGCATGTATTGCAAGGGTTCGGATGGCGAAGAGTATCAGATCAATCTTATTGACACTCCCGGACACGTTGACTTCAATTACGAAGTCAGCCGCTCGCTCGGTGCGTGCGAAGGAGCGTTGCTTTTGATCGACGCCACCCAGGGCGTGCAGGCTCAAACAGTTGCCAATGTAGGTTTGGCGTTCAAAGAAAATCTGCACATTATCCCGTTGATAAACAAGATCGACCTGCCGGCGGCCAATCTGGATCTCTGCTATGAGCAGATGGAAGAAGTGCTTGCCATTCCCCGCGAAGAGGCTCTCCTTGTTTCCGGCAAAACCGGCGAAGGCGTTCCGGAACTTTTCGAGGCAGTCATCGACCGTATCCCGCCGCCGAAAGACCGCGGCGGCAATGCCAGTGCATTGATTTTTGACTCCACATACGATTCATATCGCGGGGTGGTGGTCTATGTCCGCGTAATGTCCGGATCTTTCAAACGCGGCGACCGGCTGAAACTTTTCAGCACCGGGTTGGAAAGCGAAATCAAGGAAGTCGGCTTTTTCAGCCCCGAAATGCGGGCCGCAGAGTGCCTTTCTGCCGGCGAAGTAGGCTATCTTATCCCCAACATCAAAAGCCCATCCGATACCAAAATCGGCGATACGGTAACGCTTGCCAAAGAGCCTTGCGATGAACCTTTGCCGGGATTTAAAGAAGTGCGTCCGATGGTGTTCAGCGGCATCTACCCCATCGACAGTGCCGACTACGACCAGCTCAAGTTTTCCATGAGCAAACTGCAGCTCAACGACGCGGCTTTCATCTATCAGGCAGAAAGTTCAGCGGCATTGGGTTTCGGTTTCCGCTGCGGATTCCTCGGCTTGCTGCACATGGAGATCATTCAGGAGCGTCTGCGTCGGGAATACAACATGGATATTATTGCCACCTATCCCAGCGTGATCTATCATGTTTATCTGAAAGACGGCTCCATGGTCGAAGTCGATAACCCCGTGTATCTGCCTGACCCCAGCGGTATCGACCGCATTGAAGAACCGCTCATTCAGGCAAGATTGATGCTGCCGAATACTTATATCGGGGATGTTATGAATCTGATAATGAGCAAACGGGGTATCTGTACGCGTACTGATTCGGTAGATGCCAATCATGTTATTATCACGGCAGAACTGCCGATGCACGAAATATTGATCGACTTCCACGACAAACTCAAGAGCATCACCCGCGGCTACGGCAGTATGGACTATGAACCCGCCGGATACCGTGCCGATAAACTCGTTAAGCTCGATATATTGGTAAACGGCGAACCGGTGGATGCTTTTGCCTCGATCGTTCATGCCGACATGGCTTACGGCAGAGGCCGTCAGATCTGCGAACGGCTGAAAGATGTGATCCCGCCCCAACAGTTCCAGATCGCCATCCAGGCGGCGATCGGCGGCAAAGTCGTTGCCCGCGAAACGATCCGCCAGCTGCGTAAAAACGTGCTTGCCAAATGCTACGGCGGCGACATCACCCGTAAACGCAAATTGCTGGAAAAACAGAAAGAGGGCAAAAAGCGAATGAAGATGATCGGTCAGGTCAATATTCCGCAGGAAGCATTTGTGGCAGTTCTGCGTAATAACGATGACGATAATTGATCGCTTTTTTCAAGGTTGCCGGTTATGATTTTTGATTGGAAAATATTGCATAAACATCAGTTACGCAAGGCGTTGAAAAAACAGCTTGCGTCACTGAAAAACTTTTTGCATACCGATGATGATATGTTGGAAGATAGTGCCCGCATGGAAATCGCCGGGGTAATATCTGACGGCGAAAAACTTTTGACTGCTCCGGCAGCAGATGACTGCAAGGCGTGGAAAGCCTCGGCTGCGGCTGTGATGAAAAAGTATAATCCGCACAGTTCCATGCGGGAAATACTCGATATTCTGGCAGTGGCATTGATGGTGGCGTTCGGTATAAGGGCGTTGTTTTTTCAGCCGTTCAAGATACCGACCAGTTCCATGCAGCCGACACTTTACGGCATACACTTTGTGGATACGGAAAAAGCTCATAAAATCGACGGCGTAAGCAAGCTGTTCGGCAAACTCGGCACCGCAGGAAATTACGCATTATTTGCTTCGCGTAAGGCTCTGCTGGAGTTGAAAAATCCAATACAGATGGGCAATGAACTTTATCCGGCAAAGGAATTTATCTTTTTTGACAGCACCATATTGCCGTTTGCCGACGGCAGTTCAGCAATGCTGCCTGGAGTGCCGTCTAAAGTTGCCGATTATGCGGAGCTTTATCCGGGCAAGCAGCTTGCCGGCAAAGCGGTGGATGGTTATTTATCCGATGGCGACCACTTGTTTGTCAACCGCTTGAGCTTGCATTTCCGCGAACCCAAACGCGGCGATGTGATGGTTTTTGCCACCGAAAATATCGTCGGTCCCGGCGGTGAAAAACCCTCCGACAGCGGCGATTATTACATCAAGCGGCTGGTCGGTCTGCCGCTGGATACTTTGAAAATCGAAAATGATGTACTTTATGTAAAACCCGCCGGAGCGGAAAAGTTTGTGCCGGTGTATGAACTGGCTCCCAATATGAAAAAACTTTATTCCGGCAAGGGCGGTTATCAGGGCCACAGCAACAGTATTCCCGGATACAGCAATTTTCTGCGTCACAGCGGCGAAGAATACACTGTTCCGGCGGATCACTACTTTATGCTGGGCGACAACACCCGGTTCAGTGCCGACAGCCGGGTGTGGGGGCCGGTGCCGCGGCGTAATCTCATCGGGCGTCCGGCGATCATCTTCTGGCCGTTCAGCCGCCGCTGGGGAACAGTTGACCGTCTGGAGCCGCTGGATGTGCCAACCGGGCAACCGGGAGTCCGGACATTTTCAAGCATGAATTTACAGTAACACTTTAAGGGGTGAATAATTATGTCTCAACATGCAGTTTTTCTGATCTCTGCTGCTGACCGCAAAGGTCTGCTGGCGGAAACCACGATGTTTTTTTACCAACGCTCATTCAACATTCTCCATTGCCGTCAATATACCGACGCTATGGAAAACAGCTACTTTATGCGGATAAAAATCGACCTCGAAGGCATGACCATGACCCGCCGGGTGCTGGAAGAAGAATTTGCCGAACTGGGTAAAAAAATGGATTTCACCTTTAAAGTGTATTATTCCGACGCAGTCAGCCGGGTGGCGATCATGGTCAGCAAGACTTCGCACTGCCTTTACGATCTTCTGGTGCGGAGGGAAGACGGTTTTCTGCCCTGCGAAGTACCGCTGATAATCAGCAATCACCCGGATCTGGAGGCGGTTGCCGACCGTTTTCACATACCATATTACTGTTGCCCGATCAAGGATAAAGCCAGCAAAGCCGAGCAGGAAGCTCAAGTTATCGAACTCTGCGACAAACACCACATTGATCTGGTGGTAATGGCACGCTATATGCAGGTTTTAAGCGATGATTTCATTGCACACTTCAAAGGCAATATCATCAATATCCATCACGCATTTCTGCCCGCATTTCAGGGTGGCAATCCCTACAACCGTGCCTGGCAGCGGGGAGTGAAGATGATCGGAGCTACCGCCCATTATGCCACAGCTGATCTGGACGAAGGGCCGATCATTGAGCAGGATGTGGAACGCGTATCGCACGAACACAGCCCCGAAGACCTCAAAGAGATCGGCAGAGATATTGAACGCCGCGTATTGACCCGTGCGGTCAAAGCCCATCTGGAACACCGCGTGATAACCGCCGGACTGCGGACGATCGTTTTCGACGGCTGACAACAGTTGTATCTGAAAACATAGCGGCAATATAAAATAGAAGATATTATGAGAGACACAAGAGGTCTCTCATAATATCTTTTATTTTTTCAGACCGCTGTTTTTCAAACAGAACTTTTTATTTTACAAGTATCACCTATTTTTGCGGTATAAACGAAAGAATACTTTTCAAGTATTTTATTCCATCCTGATTGGGTTTACAGGTTGTAAATTTACTTACTTCTTCACCACATTCGTTGCTGTCCAAACCGGCAGTTTCACGCATTATCAGGGGCGAAGTATGCTGAACATGGATATATTCCAACCACGGCACCGGTACATCGTGCCAATGCCCATCATTACCATAAACCGACACATAGTCAGTACGCGATTCTTCCCGGTAACCGTGAGCTGTTACACGCAATTGAGTTGAACCGTCTGCACACTTTGCGGCTTCTGTCTTCATGATGTTGAGCGTTACTGAATCACGATGCCGGAATTTATCCTGATTGTATGAATTCGCCACCGCCTCATGCTCCCAAACAGATGCAGTGTATGCAAACTCATCCTTGAAAATATCGTGGTCAGACTCATTCTGCTGATAGAGCGGAATCGCCAGCAACGGAGCAAAAGCAAAGAATATATGATGGAAGAAATCATTGCTGTATTCATTAAAAATACGCCGGGATTCTGCCAGTTCATAGTGCTGGAATATTGTCGGAGATGCAGTTATATCCACATTCTCCAAATGCTTCGGTATAAGCATGTTGATCATGTAGGTTTTCCGGAAAAGGAAATCATCGCCGAAACCTTGTTCACGGTCTCTCAACAAATTCAGCATTTCCTGCTGTGCCAAAGGTGTGAAAAGCAGTCTGAATTGGTGTTCGTTATTACGGTCAAGAGCGGCAAATGTTGCATCAAATTCTTCATTGGACATAATCGTAAAATCTGTTTTCAGATCATTAGTCATCTTTTCCAGATTTTTAATTGCAGATTTGAGCTTATGCTTGTCAAAAAAGCCATTGCCGCAATCCGCAAGTCCGGACGGCTTACGGCTGAATACCAGATCCGGTGCGGCTCCGTTACCGTACAACAGAAATTTTTCCCGGTAATATTCCGGAAACGGCTTATTTACAGAAGCCCGTAAAGTTTGACGCTTGGTCACCCAGCGGTAACACTTTTTGCCGTTGCTGTCATAATAGCTTTCCCGTTCTTCCCATTCAATATCCAATGTTCCGGTATAAGTCTTTGAACCCCAGTAAAAGTTCAGACTTTCAGCCATAACCCAGGCATTGCCGTTGATAGCTCCACTGTGACAGAACAAAATAGAGTGTTTGTCTGATACACTGGGACGCCAACAGAAATGCTCGATAAGTTCCTGCATTCTTGCTTGCGAAAAGAACTTGTCAAAGGTCAGCATCGGACAAACTTCGGTTATGATCTTTGTAACCGTATCCCACTGGAAAAGTTGGTTCAGCGGAGCCATTTGCTTATATGCTTCAGCCATTTCCTGGGAAAGCATATTCCGTTTTTCTTCGAGCAATTTATTTACATTGGCGATCTTGCCGTTAAACACGGCAAAGACCAATACCAACGACAGAATTGCAGCAAACAATCCGCCGAGCCCCCACAATATGGATGTTACAAATTCCGGGAAAGAATGCCATATTTGGTGCAATAAAAAGAGTACGAAAATAATGCCTCCCGCAATTGCAATAACTATAAACATCCCGCGGAAGAAGTTCAGCACAGAAAGCGTACTGCTTATATTGGAAATTTGTTCTTCCAGCTTGTGGATTTTGGCAGCGGTGATTGCGTTGGCTTCTGCATCAACACCGGATTGCTGGAAAAGCCGCTCGAAAGTTTCGGCGGCTTTTTCCCGGAACTCATCTTTCAGACGACTCCCATACTCTTTTACCGGTTCATTGATTTCTTCGGTATAGAGATTATTCATCAGAACACCGTGACACGAGCCCGTTCTTTAGTTTCCTGCGAAGCGGCAAAAGGAATGATCGTTCTGTAACCGGAACGGGCGGCAACGATCTGTTTTACCGGCCAGTCAAAAATCGAACGGTTCCAAAGTGCGACCGTGTTGTTATACATAGTGCGGGCGGCGGTGATTTCTTTCTGCAAATAACTGTTCTGACGCATTGCACTGGCAATAGCTTCGTGCGAACGCAGTTCAGGATAGGCTTCCAAATGAGGCACCAGCGAGGTGAATGCCCGGTCAATCTGGGCAACGCGTTCATTGCGTGCAGCACCCGGATCGTCAACGACAGTACCGCCGCCGCGTAATGCGGCAACTTCCGTCATAACAGTTTGGTCAAGCGTGGTAGCTTTTTCCACCAATCTGGCAACATTATCCAGAATCACCACCCGCTGTTCCATATAGTTGTCAATTTCCGAAGCCTTTTCCTGAATTTTCTGGTCAAGCTGATTGAAGAAGTTTCTTGCCTGCATTTTCATCATCCAGTAAATACCACCGGGCACGATGCCAAGAAGCCAGAAAACGATCATGACATTAGATGTAACTGCTATTGCACCGAGTGTCATTAACAGTGCCGGAACAAAACCGACGGCAAAGATACAGATCTCAAAAATCGTAGAGCCGACGCCGATTTCTGCATAATTTTCAACCATGATAACATTTACATCATTGCCTTCAGAAGCAACAGGCCCATTGCGGCGATCAATTTGCTTGACCATTTTTCCCCTCTTTCTTTTAAGTATATATATTGTGTTATTTTTTGCGGAACATATTTCAACATAATATCTTCCGCATTGAAACAATGTTCTATTATAACATGTCTATATACTTCTTGCAAGTTTTTTTATTTAAAATTTTCAACTTTTTCACTTTCGTATTGACGACTGTTATGCAACTAACAAGAGTATGTTGCATCATTGCAAGCTGTATAAAGTTTGCAATAACAATTTTTTTCAGCAATGCAAAAACAAAAGTATTGTTGGAAAATATCGGGGTGTATGATGTATGTTATCAGTCCCTGCCACAGCGGCAATAATACATCAGAAATGTTTCTTCAAGTAACGATCCGGCTCAATAAAAAGTGAAGTTGGGAGTAAATTCCATCACGCCTTATCCCGGGAACGGTGCAGTTCTCTCCCCCGGCAAATATACAGCGTTAAAAAAACAAAAAACGCCGTTTGCCAATAGTAAATGTACAATGTTCTGTTTTAACATACATTTACTATTGATTTAATTGCAAACCGGCGTTTATTTTGTCAATCCACTATTCTTTTTAATTGTGCAAGTTAGTGGAAATCAATAATTTTTGGCTTCGATTTCAAAGTACGCACGCGGGTGCTTGCAGACCGGGCAAAGTTCGGGGGCACTTTCGCCGGTGTGGATATGTCCGCAGTTGCGGCATTCCCAACGGTTTTCGCCGACCTTTGTCCAGACTTCGCCCTTTTCCACATTGGCTGCCAACGCACGATAGCGTTCTTCATGACGCTTTTCGATCTTGGCAACAGCGGCAAACTGGGCTGCCAGTTCGTCAAAACCTTCTTCTTTGGCTACTTCGGCAAAATTCTTATACATTTCAGTCCACTCTTCGTGTTCACCGGCGGCGGCATCCAGCAGATTTTCGTAAGTTGTCCCGATACCGTGGAAAGCCTTGAACCAGAGTTTGGCGTGTTCTTTTTCGTTATTGGCGGTAGCTTCAAACAACGCCGCGATCTGTTCGTAGCCTTCTTTTTTGGCTTTGCTGGCGTAGTAGCTGTACTTGTTGCGGGCCTGTGATTCGCCGGCAAAGGCGTACATGAGATTGGCTTCGGTTTTGCTTCCTTTAAGCTCCATGGTTTTTTCCTCCTGTTTCTGGATTTCTATTTTAACAAAATCTGCCGCTGAATGTTTACACAGCGGACAGATGTAATCTGCGGGCAGATCGTCGCCTTCGTATTCAAAACCGCACACCGAGCAACGCCATACTGCCGCCGGGGCGATGGTCTGCAGTTTTTTGAATGCTTCGGCAGGGCGTTTGCACAGCGGGCACTGGAAATCGGCGGGCAAATCGTCGCCTTCGCACTCATACTCGTATTTGCATACACTGCACTGCCAGACGGTCTTTGCTTTGACTGTTTTTGCCGCCGGCTGCGGTTTGATTTTACGCTGATAGTACGAATAAGTAACTGTTTCAGCATCTTTATTCAAAAGCTGCATATCGACTGCTTCGGCAATAAACAGTATGTGACTGCCCAGATCAATACGGTTCAGTACCCGGCACGAAAAACAGGCGTTGGCATTTTCCGTTATGTAGTAAAGACCGTTACTGCTGCGCGGCAGTTCCATACCGGCAAATTTATCTACGGTTTTTCCGGACTGAAAACCGAACCGCTTGAAAGTTTCAAAACCGGCACTTTCATTCAACACTGTAATATTGAATTCGCCATTTTCCTGCAAAAGTTCACAACTGTAATTGGCTTTGCTGACCGATACACCGAAACGCAGCGGCGAACTCGCCAGTTGAATAAAGGTGTTGACCACGCAACCGTTATCTTTGTCATTTGCACGACTGGTCAGGATATACAACCCGTAACCGATTTTCTGTAAAGCCTTATTATCCATTGCTTCATCCCGTTTTTTATCTGAAAATTGCTATAACTCCTGCCAATACTGTCAGCAGATAGATCACTGCCATTACCCGACAGCGGTGAATGGCTTTTTCCCGGTCTTTGCCCGGCACAAAACCAGCTATCCTTATACAGCTCTGGGTATGCCGATAGCGGGATAACTTATGTTGTCCGGGCTTGCGTTGTAATTTCTTTGCCGACATGCAACTTTATCTCCAAGCCAGATGGATTATCAGAGCGGCGATTATTGCGGATACTCCGACTACAGTTCCCAGCGTCAGAGCCAAAGCCCAACCCTGTTTGAGCATACTTTTGAAACTTTCGACCGGCTTGCTGTTATTTTCCTCCGCTGCGGTTCCGGCTGAATTCTCTGCCAGCAGCAACTCTATTTCTCCATCGCAGGCGTAAAATGCCAACCGCTCGCGGTCGATGGTACGGAAGCGTTCACCCAGTTCAACTTGCGAAAGGGTGTCATTTTCGGCAATACGCAGTTTTTCCAGATTTTCTTTGCGGGAATTCAACTGCTGTTGTAAAGAGTCTATTTCCTGGATCGTCCGGTTCAGACGGGATTTTTTCACTTCCAACTGCCGCATACGCCGCACGAGGCGTTGTTCGTAATCAGTGTAAAGCTGGCAGGTCTGTTCGCGGCGGCGTTCCATTGCCTGTTCGGTGCGGAGAGAACCTTTTTCCGGTACCGGTTTGACCGCCGTGGCAGATACTCCATTTACAATAGAATCTTTTGGCACAACTTCTTCAACGCTTTTCAGCTTGCCGCGTAAGTGCACCAATTTATCGCTCAAATAATCAACCCGGTTATTCATAAAAGCATAATTTCTCCTTGCAGAAAATATAACTCAAAATCTATTTTCTGCAAATTTACATACGGTGTAAATTTAATATTTTGCGAAAAAAACTTCTGCCGCCGCTTCCGGCAGATCATCGGCTGTAACTCCATTGCCGAAACGCCTTCCGGCATATTCCCCCGCCAAGCCGTGCAGAAAAGCTCCGCGGGCGGCAGAATCCCATGCTTCAAGATCGGTCAAATCACTGTGAAAATGTGCCATTTCTCCGGCGATCAATCCGGTAAGCACATCGCCGCTTCCGGCAGTTGCCAGTGCCGGAGAACCGCTGGTGTTGAGCCGGACTCTGCCGTCCGGGGCGGCAGTTACCGTGCGTGCCCCTTTAAGCAATACTGTGGAGTTGTAATGTTTTGCCAGTAACCGGGCAAAAGCAATATTATCATCGGGAATCGTCATATTCAAAGCCTCTGCCAGTCTTTGAGCTTCGCCCCGGTGCGGAGTCAGCACCGTCGGAGCCTGCCGTTGTTGGAAAAGCTCCGGCATTTGTGAAGCAAAATACAACGCATCGGCATCCAATAACAGCGGTTTGTCGAGTTTGAGCAATCCGGCAATAAAATCTTTACTGCAAAGATTTCTGCCCATGCCGGGGCCGACGGCAATACAATCGGCTTTTTCTGAATATTTAAGTACATCAGCCAGATTTTTGCCGGAAAAAGCACCATTTTCAGTTTTTACACTTACCGGTATGATACTCAAAGCCCCGCTACCCGGCTGGACGGCAAAAGGGATCAACAGCCGCACCAGTCCGGCTCCGGCACGCAAAACACTGCGGGCAGTCAGAAACGGAGCCTGAAAATACTCCTGCGAACCGCCGATGACCAACACACTGCCCCGCTGATATTTGTGTACACTGCGGGACATCGGCTTGGTATTTTTCCGGAACCATTGTTCACTGGCGGCAAAAACCCCTGCCCTGCTTTCAGGCTCCAGACTCAACGGCAGTTCCACCAGTTTCAGCAAACCGGCAGACTCAATGCCGCTTTCAGTAAAAAGTATATCCTTAAAACCGCCGATCACGGCGGTAATATCTGCCCTGACTGTGGTATCCGCCCCCAGACCGCTGGGCAGATCCACGGCAAACACCAGGCAGCGGCTCTGATTTATCGAATTTATCAAGCTCTTGTAAGGCTCGTGCATTACATTACTGCACCCGGTCCCCAGCAGGGCATCGACGATCAGATCGCCGGAAAAAAGCTGAACTTTTTCCGCCGGAATGACCTGTACTTTTTTATGAAGTTTCTGAAAATAATATTTGCTGGAAACCGAAAATTTTTCCGGTTCTTTTGCCAATGCCAGCACTATTTCCGCCCCAACTCTTTCTGCCAGATACGATGCCATCACCACGCCGTCGCCGCCGTTATTGCCGTGTCCGGCAAAGATGACGATCCGCTGAAAATCGCTGTACCGTTGAGCATATTGCAGAAAAAGTTCTGCACAGCCTTTACCGGCAATATACATAAGTTCAAGGGGATCGGCAAAGCTTGAATCAAAGTTTGCCTGTTCCCAGTTCCGCATTTCTGCCGACGAAATCACCTGCTCCATAAAAAAACTCCAAATTGCAACTGCCTTTTATCATACTTCTTATTATACATTGCCATTGGCGGAAAAGCAATTTTACAGAGTTGGTTTTATGCAATAATCATGCGTGGAAGACTGCTTTTTTCTGCCAGATAACTCAATGCCCAGACCAGAGCATCCATCCGGTCAGGACTTTTGGCACTGCCGGGACGGTAATTGAGCATCTGATCTTCCAGTTCCGTAAAATACCCGGCATGGAAGACTTTGCCCTGCTCGTACAAGGCCGCCACCGGTTCGGCACGCAGAAATTTGCCCCTTGTTGCCCGGACAGCCTTGAAAGGAATATCCGGTTCAGTCTGATGCAAAGTCATTTCAATAAGATCGCCGCCCTGATTGACTTCGCCGATCACCCGGTCGGCCTGATAAAAATTATAGAGTTTCTTTATCTGCAAAGCCCATTGCAGGGGCGAAGTGCGTAAACTGGCATCTTCCAGCACAAAAAATCTGCCATCGGCACTTTTTCCGGCAACGATAATGCCGGTAAGGTCACTTTTTATATTGCCGGTAACGGCGGGATCGACCCCGATCACGACTTCCTGCATATCGGGCAGTTTGCCCGTATAGCGGGCTTTATTGAGCATGGCGGAATTCCACAGGCCATCCGGATTTTCGTCCTGCCAGATGCCGTTTAAAAAACGCTGTCTTTGCCGTTCGGAGAGGTTTTCCAGCGTTTGTTCTATGTAACCTGCCGGCAGATTTGCCCGGTTGTCCTGCGGGTTCATGAGCATACACGCATAATTATCCGGATTGCGGAGCATTTGACCGCTTTCCGGCTCGGTTTTATCAACGAAAAGTTTGTAGCTCCAGTGGCTTTTGCCGGATGGATTGCAGTCGTAATATGCCCGGTTGACCAGTATGGTTTTCTGGGCAAGCCGCGTCAGGGCGGTGGTGATGCCCGAATAAGGTATTTCGGAACACTCATTAAAATAAAGTGTGGCAAATTCCCGGCCCAGGATCCGGTCGGCACGCTCATCGGCATCCAGCCCGCCCAACCAGATTTCGGAGCGGTTGGGCAATATAAAACAGTTGTCGCTTTTTATATATTCAGCTTTCAAACCGGGGAACGCAATATTTATGACTTTGGGCAGCGTGTCAAAACCGACGGCATACCTTGCTCCATTGCCGTGGAAACGCAATACTGCATGGCGGCTGCCGGGAGCTTTCAACGCCCGTACCAACAGGGCATAGACCAATATAAAGGTCTTGCCGGAACGACTGCCGCCGTAGAGCAAAATATGACGGGCGGAACTCTGCAACAATTTCAATGCCTGTTGCTGGGCAAAAGTTTTTTCAAATTTTTTCATGATAAAGTAACAATAAATAAAGTTTTTTGGTGATATAAAATTGTAAAAAGTGTCAACAAAGATTATATTATAGTGTGAATAATATGCAAAAAGTTCAAAGAAAAAGGGAAGGATACAACTATGAGCAAGATCAGCGTACCTCACATTTTCACCTCTGAATCGGTTTCCGAAGGTCATCCGGACAAAGTCTGCGATCAGATCTCCGATGCCATACTCGACGCGTGTTTGAAAGACGATCCCGAAAGCCGCGTTGCCTGCGAAACGCTGGCAACCACCGATCTGATCGTTATTTCCGGCGAAATAACCACCAAAAGCAAGGTCAACTGGCAGGAAGTCGCACTTGATGTAGTCCGCAAGATCGGCTATGTGGATGCCAATGTCGGTTTTTCTGCGGACAATGCCAAAGTCATGGTTGCCATCCACAAGCAGTCGCCGGATATTTCGCAAGGCGTTACCGAAGGCGAAGGCATGTATGCTGAACAGGGTGCCGGCGACCAGGGCATGATGTTCGGCTATGCCAGCAACGAAACCCCTGAACTGATGCCCGCAACCATCCATTATTCACACCGTATCGTGGAGGAACTTGCCCGCCGCCGCCACAGCGAACCGGCAAAATACAGCTATCTGCGGCCCGACAGCAAGAGCCAGATCTCCATTGCCTACGAAAACGGTAAACCCGTTGCGGTGGAAACCGTGGTCGTATCGCATCAGCACACGCCCGACATGGTGCGTGAAGACCTCGAAGCTCTGGTCAAAGAAGTTGTTGAACAGGTTATTCCCGCTGAACTGCGTAAAAAAGAGATCAAATACTTCGTCAATCCCACCGGTAAATTTGAAGTCGGCGGCCCCCACGGCGATACCGGTTTGACCGGCAGAAAAATCATTGTCGATACCTACGGCGGCGTCGGCTCCCACGGCGGCGGTGCATTCTCCGGCAAAGACCCCAGCAAGGTTGACCGTTCAGCGGCGTACATGTGCCGTTACATTGCCAAAAATATCGTAGCCGCCGGTCTGGCTGACAAGTGCGAAATCCAGGTGGCATACGCTATCGGCGTTGCAGAACCCTTGAGCATAAATGTTGCCACCTACAACACCGGCAAAATCACCGATGACCAACTCGAAAAAGTCGTGCGTGAAGTCTTTGACATGCGTCCGGCGGCGATCATCAACACTCTGCAGCTCAAATATCCTGCCAAAAACGGCTGGAGTTATCAGGATACCGCCGCTTACGGGCACTTCGGAAGAAGCTGTTTCCCGTGGGAAAAGACCGATAAGACCGCAGAACTTCAGGCTGCGGCAAAGAAATTCTGCTGAACTATGAAAAAAGACTTTTCAGCAATCGGTGTCGGTTCGCCCATCGTTGATTTGATCGCTCAAGTCAGCGATGAGTTTCTGAAAAATGTATCCGGCGACAAGGGCGGCATGGTCATGATCGACAATGCTGAACTGGAGCGGATATTGCGTTTGCTCGATAATGCCGGAGTCCGCCGTTCCCCCGGCGGTTCGGCGGGCAATACGCTCTTTGATCTGGCTCATTTCGGAGTAAAGACCGCTTTGCTGGGCACTGCCGGAGAAGATGAAGCCGGGGCATTTTACCGATCCGAACTGGAGAAAGCCGGCGGATCATCGCACGCATTGCGTTACAGCAAAAATTCGCCGACCGGTCATTGCATCTGCCTGGTAACGCCCGATGCGGAACGCACCATGCGTCCGGCACTGGCGGCGGCATTGGAGTTTGATCCGGCAGATGTTTCGGAAAAGGATTTTGCCGGATATACACTGGCACATCTCGAAGGTTATCTTTTGGCTCATTCCGAAGAAAAACTGCGTTACCTTATGCAAACGGCCCAATCGGCCGGCTGTCTGATAAGCCTTGATCTGGCAAGTTTTGAAGTAGTCAGAGCTTTCAAACCGGCAATATTGAAGTTGTTGGAAGATTTTGTGGATATAGTCTTTGCCAACAGCGACGAAGCCGATGCCCTGCTGGGGCAGTTACCGCCGGAAGAACAGTTGCAGCAGTTGCGGAAACTGTGCAAAGTTGCCGTGGTCAAACTGGGCGAAAAAGGTGCATGGGCGGATTGCGGCGACGGGGCAGTGTTTATTCCCGCCAATAAAGTTGATGCAATAGATACCACTGCCGCCGGTGATTCTTTTGCCGCCGGATTCCTCTACGGATTGCTCGCCGGAAAAGATGCCGCCGGATGCGGTAAAACAGGTGCGGCTCTGGCGGCAGAAACCGTGCAGGTTTTCGGAGCAGCGATCTCCGACGAAGCCTGGGCAAGAGTAAAAACTTTGATTTGAAAAGGTTAGGTTCATGGCATTTACTACTGAATATTTTTTGATAAACATCATACTTTTTGTTATCGGTGTGACGATTCTGGTCAAAGGCAGTGACTGGTTTGTGGATGCCGCGGCGGCATTGGCACGCAGTTTCGGCGTACCGGAGCTGGTTATCGGGCTTACATTAGTGAGTATCGGCACAAGCCTGCCGGAGCTGGCATCGAGTTTGTGTGCGGCGTTTTACGGCGAAAGTAACTTTATTATCGGCAACATTGTCGGCAGTAATACGGCAAATATTGCGTTGATCCTCGGTGCCGGATTGGTGCTGGGTGGAGCGATCGGCTTCAAACGGCAGGTGGTCTGGCGGGATATGATGTTTCTGCTGGCATTGGGTATCGGTTTAATGGTATGGTACTGGTTCGGCATTGATATTTCCGGAAGCAGATTCGGATTCGGCCGCATCAGCGGGATAGTTCTGCTGGTGCTTTGCGGTATATACAGTTACATACTCTGCTGTAAATCCAACGGAGATGATTCAACCGAAGATGACGACGCACCGGTAATGCCCCGTTCCAAAGCCTCCGGATTGATCGTTCTTGCTCTGATAATGATTACCTCCGGGGCCAAACTCATGGTCGATACCGTGGTGTGGAGTGCCGCAAAAATGGGGGTCGATCCGCTGATGATCTCGCTGACCGTGGTGGCGATCGGTACCAGTCTGCCGGAATTGGCAGTAACGATTTCCGGCGTATTGAAAAAGCGTGATGATATAGCCCTGGGCAACATCATCGGCAGCTGTATATACAATATAGTATTGATTATCGGCTGCTGTTCGGTGGTAAGTCCGCTGACCGGCGACGGCAAAAACAGTTTTACAGCGATGATAATAATGAACGCAGTTGCATTGCTGCTGCTCCTTTTCATGCTTCCGGGCAAGAAGCTCTACCGCTGGCAGGGATTTGTATTTCTGGCAGTTTACGCCGCTTTCATAGCATGGACTTTCTGCGGTAAATAAGTACGACATGGTATCGCAAAGCGAACGCCTGTCTGCCGTGCGATAGATTGAGAAACTTTGAGAATATTTGAGAGTTTTACAGCCTCTTGACGCTCCAAACCGGCAAGCAATACCAAGCGTACAGCCCGTCAACACCTCCCGGCGGCATCAGGTGCCCATATACTATACTGCCCGCGTATGCGGCGAACACAGGCGGCAAGGTATCATCACACTTTCTCATATTTTTCCCATATTCTTCCATATTCTTCCATAAAAAGCCGCCACACACAATACCGCCCGCTTGCCACGCCGGAGTGTGACAGAGGCGAACCGTATGTGGCGGACTATGCTTTGCAACATTTATTCTTTTTGGCAAGTCTATTTTTCAGGCTCTAAACCAGGAGGAATAAATGAACAAAGTTAATCAGAAACTGGGGGCTCTTGCCCTCACAGCCATTGTCGTCAGTGCCATGATCGGCGGCGGGATATTCAGTCTGCCGCAGAATATGGCTCAAAGTGCCGGTCTTACTGCGGTATTGTTGGCGTGGATCATTACCGGTATCGGTATCTTTTTTCTTGCCAACACCTTCCGGACGCTTTCGGATGTCCGGCCCGATGCGGCGGCGGGTATTTACACTTATGCCCGGTTGGGATTCGGCAGATTTGCCGGATTTCAGATGGCGTGGGCATATTATTTGAGCAATGTTTTCGGCAATGTGGGTTATGCCGTATTGCTCATGGATGCCATGAACTACTTTTTCCCCGGCGTTTTTACCGGCGGCAACAATATTTACTCCATCATCGGCGGATCGGTGGTCATCTGGGTGATGTGTTTTCTGGTCTTACGCGGCACTCATCAGGCGGCGGCGATCAATGTTATCGGTACAGTTGCCAAACTTGTACCTATCTTTATATTTATATTGATAATGCTTTTTGCTTTCCGCTGGTCGCTGTTTACCGAAGCCTTTTCCGGCACACCGGCAACCGGAGCCAAACCGCTGGGCAGTATGCTCGGCCAGATCAAATCCACCATGCTGGTAACGCTCTGGGCGTTTATCGGTATTGAAGGGGCAGTGGTCATCTCCGGCAGAGCCCGCAATCAGCACGCGGTCGGCACAGCCACGATTGCCGGTTTTGCCCTCTGCCTTACAGTGTATGTATTGCTTTCAGTATTGCCTTTCGGCAGAATGACTCAAAGCGAATTGTCCAATCTTGCCAATCCTTCCACTGCGCCGGTTTTGAGTTCGGTTGTCGGTACCTGGGGCGGCTGGCTGATGAATCTCGGAGTGATCATTGCCTTGCTGACCTCGTGGCTTGCTTTTACGATCATGGTGGTCGAAATACCCTATCAGGCGGCAAAAGACGGCACTTTCCCCAAAATATTTGCCCACGAAAACAAAGTCGGGGCCCCGGATGTTTCGCTTTTTGTTACCAGTTTTCTCATGCAGCTTGCCATGATCTTTGTATATTTTGCCAACAATGCGTGGAACACCATGCTTTCCATCACCGCAGTGATGATCCTGCCGCCCTATCTTGCCAGTACCGCCTACCTCTGGCAGATATGTGCCCGGAACAAATACCCCAAAACAGCGGCAACCGGCAGAATGTTTGCCCTGATCTGCGGTATAGCCGGTACGCTTTACGCGTTGTGGATGATCTACGCCGCCGGGTTGAACTATCTGGCGATGGCGTTCTGGTTTATGGCGTTGGGGATAATAGTTTTCTGCAAAGCACGGCACGAAAATCGCCGGGAACAATCTGAAAACAGCGTCCCGGAACCCTATTTTACGGTCAGGGAACTTATTGCCGCAATCATTATTATTGCCATTGCACTGGGGGCATTGGTCTGGCAGACCGATCATGACCCCGGGGCAGAAAAATTGATTCACAAGTGGACACAAAAAGCAGAAAATTTGTAATGAGGTGTTTTTATGCTCGAAGCTCTTGAAAATTATCATGTATTGATTGTGGAAGACCCCTGTATCCATCGCAGTGAAATAATGCGTGTTCAGCTCAACCGGCTGGAAAATGCGTTGAAATCCCGTCGTATGAATGTATTCAGGGCGTATTCCTGTAACGATGCCATGCCGCTGGTCAGCAACGATATGGATCTGGATTGTCTGCTGCTGGCAAGTGATCTCTGCGGCGATAAAAACAACCGTTCTCCGGCGTTGGCTCTGCTCGATAAACTCAAACATTATCAGCGGAAAGTGCCGGTCTTTCTTTTGGCTGACCGCGAAAAATGCGTGGAAATGATTTCGCTGGATATGCTCCGTTACTCCAGCGAACTGGTCTGGATCTTTGAAGACAGCCCGGACTTTATCGCCGGCAGGATCGCTTCCGCAGTGGAGCGTTACCGCAATAATCTGCTGCCGCCTTTAATGAAAGCAGTCTGGGAGTATAACGAACAGCAGCACGAATACTCCTGGGCGGCACCGGGACATCAGGGAGGTATCGGTTTTACCAAAAGTCCGGCAGGCAAAAAGTTTTTCGATTTTTACGGCGAAAACCTTTTCCGTACCGACACGGGCATTGAACGCTCCAGCATCGGTTCACTGCTCGATCATACCGGAGCTTTTGCTGAAAGCGAAAAACTTGTCGCCAAAACATTCGGTTCCGATGTATCCTATTCAGTTCTGGCAGGAACTTCCGGCTCCAACCGCACCGTCATGCAGGCGTGTTTATCCCCCGGCAGAGTGGCGGTTTGCGACCGCAACTGCCACAAATCCATCGAACAGGGGTTGATCCTGACCGGAGCCACCCCCGTTTACATGGTTCCGTGCCGCAACAGCTATGGTATTATCGGCCCGGTACGCCGCAGTGAAATGACGCCCGAAGCGATTGCCGCCAAAGTAAAAACTGCTTCTGAACGCTTTGATATAAGCCAGGGTGCCGCTTATGCAGTGCTGACCAACTGCACTTATGACGGACTTTGCTACAACGGGATCAAAACCGAGGGTGAATTAAGCAAAACCGTTGATGTGGTGCATTTTGACGAAGCATGGTACGCCTATGCCAAATTCAATGGCATGTATAAAAATTTCTACGCCATGCGGGGCAGCAGTTCCGAACACTCCGGAGCTACTGTGTTTGCCACGCACTCTACGCATAAACTGCTGGCGGCTCTGTCGCAGGCATCGTACATCCACATCCGGCAGGGCCGCCGGTATATGGACAGCAATTCGTTCAACCAGTCCTATATGATGCACAGCACAACTTCGCCATTGTACGCCATTGCCGCTTCCAACGATATAGCCGCGGCAATGATGCGTAACAACGGTGCGGCTCTTACCGGCGATGTAATTGCCGAAGCAGTGGATTTCCGTCAGGCACTGGCCAAGCTCCACCGCTCGTATGCCGCCCGCAACTCCTGGTTTTTCAAGCCGTGGAATGCAGAAAGCATCACCGATTACAGCACCGGCAATATTTATGATTTTGCCGATGCACCGCGGGATCTGCTGTGCAGTGACCAACGCTGCTGGATATTGGAGCCGGGTGCAAAGTGGCACGGATTCAGCGATCTGGAAGATAACTGGGCAATGCTCGACCCCATAAAAGCCAGTATTCTGACTCCGGGCATGGACAGTGACGGCAAATTCCAGACCTCCGGCGTACCGGCAGCACTGGTGAGCAGTTATCTGTATCTGCAAGGTATAGTGCCGACCCGAACAACGGATTTCCAGCTGATGTTTCTCTTTTCGCTGGGCATAACCAAAGGCAAGTGGAGTACATTGCTCAATGCTTTGATAAAGTTCAAAGAGCTGTACGACAACAATGCCCCGGTAGCCGATGTATTGCCGGATATAGTTCAAAGCTATCCGGATGCTTACCGCATGATGGGGCTGCACGAACTCGGTGACCGCATGTTCAACTATCTCAAGCGTGAAGACCCCAACAGCAAACTCAATGCGGCATTCAGCACTCTGCCGGAAGTGGAAATGCTCCCGCGTGAAGCATTTATGAAGATCGTGAATAACGAAGTGGAAATGGTTCCCTGCGAACACCTCTACGGCAGAACTGCCGCCTGCGGCATAATACCGTATCCGCCGGGGATACCGATGCTGCTTTCGGGCGAAAACTTCGGCGGGGCACATTGTCCGCGGATAGCGTATCTGAAAAGTCTGTTGTCATGGAACAAACTTTTCCCCGGTTTTGAACATATAACCGAAGGTGCAGAAATGAGCAACGGTACCTGCAATGTACTTTGCGTAAAAAAATAATCTCCCCGCGAATAAAAAAGCACCTGACATTACAAAAGTATAGAGTATGTCGGGTTGCCGCATTGCGGGCAGCGGCAAAAGTTGCCTGTACGGAACACAAAAAAAACAGCGGCTTTTGACCGCTGTTTTTTTTGGATATATCCGCTATTACTTGTTGAGAGTGACTTCGAACATGCTGCGGATGTGATTGCCGATGATTTCGGCGGGATGGGCTGCCAGAGCTTCGCGGGCGGCTTTGAGGTTGGGGGCACCGTTGCCGGCTTCTTCCAACCACTTCTTGGCGAATTCGCCCTGTTCGATGCGACGCAAGGATTCCTTCATGCGGGCCTTGAGTTCGTCATGCGGCAGGATGAACGGACCATTGCTGTATTCGCCCCATTCGGCGGTGTTGGAAATAACGGTATTCATCT
>SUVS01000081.1 GCA_015061885.1 Lentisphaerota bacterium | reverse complement strand
ATCAAACTTTTGAAACTGGGCATACGATATGGCGGCAGTTCCATCAGGTAGACTTCTCCATCACCTTTAAAGAGCGTGGACTTCATAATTCTTGCTGCGATCAATGCCACCAAAACGCCGATAAGGTAGATTATCCACATGGTAAATGCCTGATACTGTTTAGCGAAAAATGCCGGGATGATCAGAGCGTAAATCGGCAATCTTGCTCCGCAGCTCATAAACGGCAGAACCATGATAGTAATTTTGCGGTCACGCTCCGATTCAATAGTACGGGTCGCCATAATTGCCGGAACGGTACACCCGAAACCAAGAACCAGCGGAACAAAGGATTTTCCCTGAAGTCCGAATTTCCGCATAACTCCGTCCATAACAAATGCGGCGCGGGACATATAGCCGGATTCTTCCAGAATGGCTATGGCAAAAAAGAGGAACAGAATGTTGGGCAGAAACACAATCACTCCGCCAACACCGGCAATAATGCCGTCGATAACCAGACTGCGGATAAAATGCAGTGTTTCCGGATTCCAGACATTACCGACAACTCCGCCGAACCAGCCGAAGAAATCTTCAATATATCCCATCAGCGGATCAGCGCAGATAAAAGTAAACCAGAAGGTAGCGTACATAATTGCCAGAAACAGCGGAAATCCCAAAAACTTATTGGTGATAACCTTGTCGATCTTATCGGAGATTTCCCGGCGTTTTTCCTGACTGAAAGATATTGCATTATGGCAAGCTCCGGAAAGCATCGCATAGCGTCGGTCTGCCATAAAGGTATCCGCAACGATCGCGTGTTTATTTTTAAGATGCAGAATTTGAGCATCCACCTCTTCCCAGACGGACTTCATCGCCTCAATTTTCATCGCGCGGGAATCTTTTTCCAGTAATTTAATGGCAAAAAAGCGCGCGGGAATATGGCTGTATTTTTCAATATTCAAAGCGTCGATTTTTTCGGCAACAGCATTGATCGCATCGTCAAAATCTGCACCGTAAGAGAGCATCGGCATACCGTGGTCATCCAATTTTGCCAGAGCATCAACCATTTTTTCTTTAAGAGAGTATACTCCGCTTGAGGTATTGCCGACAGTTTGAGCAATGGGGGCTCCAAAATATTTTTCCAGTTTGGGAATATCAAATTTCAATCCTTTTTTCCGGGCATCATCACTCATATTGAACGCCAGGAGCATAGGAATATGAAGTTCAGCAAGCTGCGTGGTAAAGTAAAGACTGCGCTGCAGAATGGTGGAATCAACCACATTTATGATCAAGTCAATCCCTTTTTTCGTCAATTCCTCAAAAACGACAGCTTCTTCCGGAGAGGAGCTGGAAAGAGAATACACACCCGGCAGGTCGATCAACTCTATTTCCATATCATTTAAATTAAATGAGCCGGATTTGCTTTCCACAGTTACGCCGGGATAGTTGCCAACATGCTGTCTTGCACCGGTCAGAGCATTAAAAATACAGGTTTTGCCGCAGTTGGGATTACCAGCAAGAACAATGCGGAATTTTTTACTCATCGTTGGCATTCTCCGATTTTTCAAGCATGATACAGGCTGCATCATCTTTGTGCAGAGCCATACTGGTTTCCATGACTTTTACCCGGATCAGACCACCGAATGGAGCGTGCGCCTCAATGAGCAATTCAGTTCCGGGAACAATCCCCACGTCCGCAAATTTTTTGCGCCCGCGGGACTGAGGCGAAATTCCGACGATGGTTGCCTTAGTACCGACCGGCAGTTCAGCCAGAGAACCTTTGGAATCTGCGCAACTGCAACTGCAACATTGTTGACTCATAACATTTCTCCTTCGTATTTAAATTATTATAAATAATTAGTCTTGACTAACTTGCATCTCAAAAAAAGAACAGAGTAGCAAGAGAGTGCTTGAAAAAGGTTTAACCACCTGCCATTCTGCTTTTGCCATAATATATCACTGAATCATAAAAATTCAAGTTAGTCTTATCTAATTTTTTTTGAAAATTTTTACGACTATTCCCTGAAATTGAAAATCCGTTGATTTTTTCTGATTTTTAAGTTTGGATAATTCTATTTTTGAAAACCCGATTTTGTCAGTATGGGAATGGATGAGCAGATGAGCAGAAAATTTTTATCGTATTTGAATACAATTCTGAGTTTTTCTTAACAAAAGTGAAGCGTTTTTTACCTTATTATATAGGCAAAGAACATGAGGGTCAACCATGCGCTCTGCAACCTGACCGCCACAATCATCGCAAGTGCCCTTGACAGATCGATGGTGAAGCCACGCATCAAAATACCTTTGAGAAAAGTTCTGATATCTCCACCACACTGGATTCAGCAAATATTTTCAGAGACTTTACACACGCCGAGTCCAGAAAATCAGGATTGTTTCCCTTAAGAATCTCGTCCACCAGTTTTGCCCCAATAATCAAGGTCAGTAGTTAAAAGCTCACAAGAACATTTTTATTTTTATGACAGTTTGTCGTTACATTAATCTCTTGCTTTCTGAAATAACTTTTGCATATTTGATATATTGGTAATGTTCTATTAAAACATTCAGATCATACCCGGCAGCTTCAATATCATCTCTTGGAATGAAAAATCCTTCTGTACGGAACTCTCCGCCGGATTTTAAAAACTCAGAAGCCGTGCGTTGCAGATATGTTGGTTTTTCTATATCTTCCGGATTGCTTGTTCCAAAAATACGGAAAACCGAATCCGCTGGTTCGTTCAGCAAAAAACGGAAACCAAGTTTTTGAAATTTAAGAATATTGGATGATTCCGGCAGCATATCTGCCAGCTGACTGTCCAGCAGCCAACTGGAACATATAAAGCCCTTGTAGTCAAAGTTACTGCGGTATTTTGCAAAAAATTCTGCCATTCTGCGTATGGAAGTTCCGCAATCTTTCATACTCATCGGACCATCTTCCGGTATATGCAGATTGATTACAGGATCATTATAGTCCAAAATGACTTTATTATCGGCATCCACCAGTTTACCGTAATGAAAGAAATATTCGCTGTTACACTCCAATCGCCCATGCCGGGTGACCTTTCCCGCATAAAGCTGCACAGTCCATGGGCGGGCATATGCCAACCCGATAAAGCCATTATTGCGTTTGCAGTTGCGTAACCAGACGGACAAATCAGTAAGTGTTTCCCGCCAGACTGATTCAGGAAAACCATAACACCGGTAATGTTCACGCGAAGCTGAGCAACCCAAATATGCCGCAGCAAACCAGCATTGAGATAACTCCCTGTTTTCTTCAAACTCCGGCAAAGGGTTATACACACCGGGAATAAAACATTTCTCTGCAATGATTTCTGCTTTGTTCCGCAGTTGAGGATCGTTCAGAATTTCTTGCAAAGCAGCAGTTTCTTCGGATGTAAAGTGCGATATCTCCGCAAATTCTTCAATAGATATATTTTTCATAAATTATTAACCTGCAGAGTGTTTATGCATAGAAAGAACTCTGCAAACTCTTTCCATATCTTTCATGATAAAATTTTTCCTCAACATCTTCTTTGAAAAAATTTATTTTTTCTCCTCGGCTTTCTTAAACTTTTCTACATCCGACAGTGCTACACCATTTATGACCATACCGTTATCATGCTGATCTACCACCCGGTCTTTGAGATCCCGCAGCAGCTGTCGGATATCCAGCAAGCCGCCAACCCAGAACCAGATGGCTGTTATGCATGCCATGGTCAGCGGTACTGCCAGAAAAACTATAAAAAAGTAAGTTCCCCACCATGCTTTGGGCCACAACGAAATTGAGTTCCAAATCACCACAATCAAAAAAGTACCAAGAAATGTGTAAATATAGCTGTAAAAAGCCAATGCCCACGCTATAACCTTATCAAACTTGCTGTGCTGCGGGGTAATACCGACAAAAAAGTTGCCGATCTTTTTCCACGAAAAAGCTTTTTCCGGTACAGTATTGCCATTTTCGCTGTAAATTCCGCGATGCAGCATCCGTTCAAGGTTGAATGGTTCTCGACAGGTCAAGCGGGAAACAACTATATAAAGTATAAGCGTACTCATCATAATAATAAAACTTGATTCGTAGCCGTTGATAGGGAATTTATACGCATCCATCCGCCAGACAATATATGGAGAAAAAGGTGCAGAAATTGTTGAAAGCAGCTTATCCAGCGAGGTTACCCATCCATGCGTTTCAAGCCATGGATAGATGATATCAGCCCAATTCCGCCGACAGAGAATGAAAAATAATGCCAGAACAGTTCCGGAAAGAATACTCGTCCACGCCCCCTGACGGGTCCCGAACCGGCTGTAAAGGCCGAAGACAAGCACCGGTCCGCTGCCGCCGATGTAAATGGGCAGAACAGTCATACGGAATAATTCAATAAAGTCCAACTGGGCAAATGCCAGTGAACAGAATAAAAAGAATCCGCCCACAAATATTGCACATCCGCGCAGCAGCCAGATATGCAGTCTGGCACTGGGAACTTTACGGAAAAACGGCAATATCAAATCTTGAGCAATAGTTTGGGCAGAACTGAAGATATAACTGTCATCGGTAGAAACCATAGCCAACACCATCAACAAAGCAAAAAGCCCCAACAGGCCGCTGCCCAGCATGTGCCGTAAAGTTACTGACATCATTTGCTGACGGTACAAACTGTTGAATTCCTGTATCTTGGCACGTCCATCCGGCAGTTTCAGCAATTCTGCTTTGGCTGTTTCCAGATAGATCGTTTCCTGATTTGCCTGGCGGCTGGATGGTGTATCCTGACCAATTATATGCGTCTGTACTGGAATTGCGGTAAAGGCTTTGATCATATTTTCCCTGGCAACTGGATCTGATAAAATATCCCGGGTCACACGCGAAGCAATATCTGTACGGATATTCCTGGCTTTGAAGGAAAAATCTTTGCAATTAAGCATCACCAACATACTTAATGCCAGCAGCGTATAAAGTAATGTCCCGAGAATTCCCCGCCAATGCCCCAGTAAACCAGCCATTTTCTGTTCGTGCGGGGTTCGTGCTGCACCGGAAGCTCCGCCCCCCAGCCATGCCGCCCGGTTCAATATTTGAATCGTCAATGATACAATAATGGCAAATAAATTGAAATCTCTTACTTTGTTAATATCAAAACTATTGATAAAGCTCTCCCCGGGCACCCGGTCAGATATTACCGGCAGGATTTGTGTTGCCCAATCGAATTTGCTGAAAAGAAACAATCCCAATATCACCATAATAGGAACACAAATCAAGCCTTGCAGAGTATCAGTCAACACCATTGTCAATGTTCCGCCCCAGCAAATAAGCAATATTGCCATTGTCATACAAATTACCATTACCGTTGCATAAGTTGAGAACGTTATACCCAACAACTGGAAATTTTCCGGCAAATTAAGAAAATACATAAAAAAGCGTGCCGCCACTGCCGGCATGATCGAATGAGCCAGCATTTCTGCCAGCACCCGGACAAAGGAAAAATAAAACCGCAACAGCTTGCTGCCGTAACGCATTTCCAGAAATTGCCCGATACTTTGTGCCTTGGTTTCCCGGAACCGGTAAACACAGTAGCCGGAGAGTGCCATAATAATAGCCGTTACGATAGTCAGGCGGTTCCAGAAGTCAACTGCAAATCCCACCTGGTATTTACGCTCCACATAACTTAAAACCCCAACAATACTTATACCATTGGCAATATCTCCCACTGTCAGCAGATACCGCCCGCATAATCTTCCCGCAGAAAGAAAGTCCACCACTCCGCGGATGTAACGACGGCTGTAATAGCCGATCCCCATAACGAACAGCATGGGAATAATTATAATCACATAATCAAACCATTTCATGTAATAATTTCCTTGTAATGTTTCATACGCCGGCAATCGGGATATTTTTATTGCTTTTTTGCCCTTTGATAAAACGCAAGGCATTTTCAGTCAGATATTTATCCTGCAACATTTTATCAATATTCAAATCAGTTAAGATCCGGCGATCCAAACTGGTCCATTGTCTGACCCACTCAACATTATAATTGGCCGTGTTGGAATCGCTGCCGAAAAGGATATTATCAAAGATATCATATCCGATCGTATAAAGTTTGGTCAGTACCTCCCGGCGATAGATTTCCGGCGTTCCCGGGGTTGTATCAATAAACATTTCGCAACTGGCATTGCCGGTAATCTGGGCGTTCAGAAATTTACCGTAAACTGCAATGGCTGTATCGAACCATGGCCACGATACATGAGCAAGAGTAAACCGCAGCTGCGGAACTTCCAGCAGACACTCATATTCTATGGGGTGGCAGAATTTACTGGAAACTTTGCCATCCCACAGAATACCGGTATGAAACAATACAGGTTTGTTATTACAGGCGATCAGTTTGTATATTTCCATAGCAGCCGCATGCGATGGAAAAAAATCAGAACAGATGATCTTGAATCCGCTCACTCCGGCAGCCAATGCCGCAGATACTTGCTCTGCAGCATTGGGTTCCAGCGGATTTATCCAATAAAAAGGATACAAATGTTCTTTGCCGGAACAAAAATCCATCAACAGTTCCAGCCGTTCATTATTGGTGCAAACCGGATATTTTCTGGAAAATCCCTGCGGCGGCAGCGAAAATATCATTGCATGAGTTATTCCGCTATCTTGCAACCGTTGCTCAAAAAGCCCCCGATCAGACTCCAGGGTACGCATGTGTATATGGCAATCAAACATAAATTTACAATTACTCCAAACAAAAACTTTGCGTTTCCGGCGACACTTCCAGATAATAACAGTTATCTGAATGTTTATGCAGTTTTTCCGGAACATTCACACCATTGGGCAAATAGAAAAATGCTTTCCAGGCTTTACCGCGTTTATTGAATTCAAGCCTCCTGCCATCAAATTTTTTAACTTCAATGGCCCCCATGGAAATATGACTGTCAGTGCCGATCAACTGAATATTGCCGGACTTTTTGCGTAATGCCACTACTCTGGTCGTATGCGGAGGCAACGCTTTTATTGCCAATTTACCGCTTACGCTTCCCATAAATTCGGAGTTCCAAAATTCAAATGCCAGATATTCAGCATTTGCATCCAGTTCCAACTCTGCCAAATCCACACTGTAATCGCGGGTACGCTTGGGTATATCGGTATTGGTAACAGATACTACCAGATATTCTTCATTGCCCATTTGGGCTTTCATTGCCAGAACAGACGGTACATTTTTGCGGAAAAAATCCACCGGCCGTGCCGGATATTGACAATGCGGCAGAATTTTTTCAACCAATTCCAACCGCTCCGGAGTCAGCTTATAAGGCGGGTCGGCCAAAATTATTGAACCGTTGCTCAAAGCAATTACACTTGCCCACGAA
>SUVS01000022.1:14980-44505 GCA_015061885.1 Lentisphaerota bacterium | reverse complement strand
GTTCTCGAGCTTATCTAATATAGCACAAAGTTTGAATTCTACACTATACTGACGCGGTTTCTTTTGTGTTTTCTCCATAAAAAAAGTACACCTCAAAAGTTGTGTCCAACTTTTGGGGTGCACTTCACTTGGCAACAGCCCCATATAAATTTGTAACATCTTCAGGCTTTGACCGCAACCGCGTTGGAACCTTCTTCCACGACCAATACCGGAGATTTGACTTCAATACGATCGCCGGATTTACGGTTTTCATCGGCTTTGGCAATCGCTCTTTTGACCATTTCAGCCATAAGCGTGATCGCACTTTCCACATTTTCCACCCCGCGTTCAGCAGTGGCAAACTCCGGATACCCCATCACTCCAACCTTGATTTCCGGACGCTGCCGGGTCGTCGGGATCTCCTGCGGTTCGCCGCTGAGACTGGTGCAAAGCTGATAAGCATCCTGATCATGGCGCATTCTTTCTGCCAGTTCCGGCTCGTCCAGTTCCAGCTGATCGAGCTGCACAAGTTCGCGCCGGTAAGCCAGCATCAGTGAGGTTTCAGAATCTCCGGCATGGAAATCACCGCCGCTCATGCGCGGATCAGCCGGACGCCGCCAATGATCTCCCCGTCGCAGAATCATGATCATGACATGCTCAAGCGATTTATTCAGCCATTTGAGAATACGCAATGCTTCTTTGAGCTGCGCCAGACTTTCAGAACCGCCGTGTCCGGGATAGATGAGAATATTTTCAAACCCCTGAGCCGCCAGTGATTCAACAATATCGCACATCATGGCACAAAATGTTGTGGGCCGTACATTGATGGTACCGGGCAACTGACCGCCGGAAAAACAGTAATTCAGCGGCGGCGCAACAATGCAGCCGATTTTTTCTGCCAGGCAGTAGGACGGCACTTCCGCGTTGTGTATATCCATACTTAACGGCAGATGATAGCCGTGCTGTTCTACCACACCGTAAGGCACAATGATCGTTTTGTTGGTTTTAAGATACTCGCGGATTTCTTTGACCGTCATTTCGCCCATGGCGTGTGTACGCATAGCATTGATCCTTTCTGCTGCACAGTTAAAAAGTGTGATTAATATAGCATATTCGGCAAATATTGCAAAAAAATTTCACCTGCCGGCAACCTGTTCAAGAAAATATTCTGCCACCCGGTAATCAGTGAACAATTCCGGATGAAAGGTCATTGCCAGCTGATTACCCTGCCGGACAGCGGTTATCCTGCCTTCATGTTCGGCAAGCACCTCGATACCCGGCGAACAAAACTCGATCTGCGGAGCTCGGATAAAACTCATCGGCACATCACTCATACCGGCAAAATTACTCCGGGTGAAAAAACTGCCGAGCTGTCTGCCGTAAGCATTGCGCCGGACAGAGGCTTTGAGCGTCGCCAGATGGCGCACCGGATCATCCAGCAGCTGTTCGGCAAGCAGGATCACTCCGGCACAAGTCGCCATTACCGGCATACCGTCGAGGATCATTTGTCTGACGGTATCAAACATATCCAGTTCGCGGAGCAATTTGCCCTGAACGGTACTTTCGCCGCCGGGCAGAACAAGTGCGTCAAATTTTTTTTGCAGATCACTTTTCTGCCGCAGCTGCAATGTTTCCTGACCCAGCGCGCGGAAAACAGCCTCGTGTTCGGCAAAATCACCCTGCAAAGCCAAACATGCTATTTTCATCAGATGCCCCGTTCTTCCATGATCAATTTAATTTCAGCAGGATTGATCCCGACCATGGCTTCGCCCAGATTGCTGGAAAGTTCAGCAAGCATGTTGTAATCCTGATAATTGGTCACGGCTTTGACGATCGCCGCTGCGCGTTTGGCGGGATCGCCGGATTTGAAGATACCGGAACCGACAAAGACCCCTTCGGCACCCAACAGCATCATCAATGCAGCATCAGCCGGAGTGGCAACACCGCCGGCAGCAAAGTTCACCACCGGAAGTTTGCCGTTTTTGTGTACCGAAAGCAGCAGATCCAGCGGAACCTGCAAAGTTTTGGCTGCTTCATAAAGTTCATCTTCTGCCATATTTGCCACCCGGCGGATCTCCTGCTGCATCTTGCGCATATGCCGGACAGCCTGCACCACATCACCAGTGCCGGGTTCGCCTTTGGTACGGATCATGGCGGCACCTTCGGCGATGCGGCGGAGTGCTTCACCCAAATCGCGGGCTCCACAGACAAAAGGTACTTTGAAAGCGCGTTTATCGACGTGATAGATGTCATCTGCCGGACTGAGAACTTCGCTTTCATCAATATAGTCAATTTCGATAGCTTCCAGGATCCGGGCTTCTGCAATATGGCCGATACGGCATTTTGCCATGACCGGAATCGTCACTGCTTGCTGAATACCGCGGATCATACCCGGATCACTCATGCGCGAAACACCGCCGGCGGCGCGTATATCTGCCGGAATACGTTCAAGCGCCATTACCGCGCAGGCACCGGCATCTTCGGCGATCTTTGCCTGTTCCGGAGTGGTTACGTCCATGATGACCCCGCCTTTGAGCATTTGAGCCAGATTGCAATTTACTTCATACTGTTCCTGATAATTCATAATTTTCTCCTTTTATGGTTGAAATTTGACATTAATATAATTGTATGCTATTTTATATACAAATCATAAAATTGTATGGATTACAATAAAAATGGCAGCAAACTCTTTTTCTGAATTTTTTCTGAGCTGGATGCCGGAGCGGCAGCTTCTGCGGCGTCCGTGTTATCTATCGCTTGCCAATGCCTTGGAATCAGATATAGTTTCCGGCAAACTGGCACCCGGTACCAAGCTGCCGCCGCAGCGGGAACTGGCGGATTTTCTGGGGATAAATTTTACCACAGTCACACAGGCATACAATCTCTGCCGTGAAAAACGGCTCATTTACGGTATCGTCGGCAGAGGCACATTTGTTTCGCCACTGCCGGGAACGTATACGCCGGGCAAAACCGGTATCGGCTCACAAGTTATTGAACTGGGGCTGGTCAGCGGCTTTGATAAATTGCGCGCTCCGGTGATCGAAGCCAGCGAAAGCGTACTGAAAAAGGGTTACATCAATGAACTTTACAGTTATACCGAACCGGCAGGACATCTGCACCAGCGGGCAGCCGGGGCGCATTGGATGAAACAAATGGATGTTTGTACAGACAGTGAACATACAGCGGTTTTTTCCGGGGCGCAAAACGTTATCAGCGCAACATTGCTTTCGCTTTTCCGGATCGGTGACCGTCTGGCGGTGGATGAGTACACTTACAGCAATCTGATCGGGACGGCACATCTGTCGCACATCCGCCTGGAGCCGGTTCCCGGCGATGCCGACGGCATGATCCCGGAGGAACTGGAAAAAGTCTGCAAGCGATTCCCTGTGCGGGGAATTTTTCTGATGCCGAATTGTGCCAATCCCACGACCCGTACCATACCGGAACGCCGCAAAGATGAACTTTCTGAAATAATTGCCCAAAATCAGCTTATACTTATTGAGGACGATAACACCGGTGTGATTTCTCCGGCATTGAACAGTTACCGGTCATTTTTTTCGCGTCTGCCGGATCAGACCATATATATATGCAATTCCACAATGGCGATCTGCAGCGGGCTGCGGGTGGCATTTGCCGCATTTCCGGAAGTTTTCAGAGAACGTCTGCTCAACGCGCTTTTTCACTTGAATATCAAAACATCTTCGCTGGATGCCGAAATCATGACCGAATTGATTTTAAGCGGCAAAGCAGTTAAGATATTGCATGAAAAATCCCAGCTTGCCCGGCAGCGCAATCAGATTTTTGACCGGATCTTTCCTGATGCAGTCCAACCCGGCACCCCCGGAGCATTTTTCCGCTGGCTGCCGCTGCCGGAGCTTGCCGTCCGGGGTATGGAGCTGGAACAAAAACTTTTGAAAAACAATGTAAGTGTTTACAGTTCGCACCGTTTTACCGTCATGCGCAATCCGGGAGATTTTCTGCGGATCGCCATATCGTCAGCAGAAAGCAATGAAGATCTGCACCAAGCCCTGTTGACAGTGCGCGAATTTATTCACCAATATACCGTAAATTGAAAAATGGGGATGTTGCAAAACCTCATAAAAGGTTGCAAATCCCCTGTTTTTTTGTACAAATTTTTGTTTGCTATCGAAAAAATCAGCAATCTTGAATTTATACAACAACAATAAAAATTATTGCAGGTAAAATGTTGTATCTCTTTTATATAAAATAAATTGGAATTGCTTTTATTACTTGTAATAAAAGCAATTCCGGTGAAAGTTTTTGGAAAATGGGGTGTGGGGAAGAGAACCTTTTTTCAAAAAGGTTTCTTCCCCACAAAACAGTTTTGCAACACCCCCATTTGCGTAATTTTATTTTTTGCTATGCTCTATCAGTCAAGATGGGAATAAATACTGATATTATAGCTGCTGGATGAACCGTAATTTTCGTCGATCGAAAGCTTGAATACATAATCCCCGGCAGCATAATCCCCATAAGCCAAGTCAGTACTGCCAACTGTGTTACCTTTGCTGTCCAAGATAGTGCAGTTAGCCCCCATAACCTCGAAGGATTGACCTTCTTCAAGCGTGACCTTTACATAGTCAAGCTCGTCGGTACCGGCAACTTCGCCATCTTTGCTCCAACTGCCCAGCCAACCCGAGTAAGAATTTCCGGTAAACGATACCGCTTTCTTGAAGGTATCATCGGATTTTTCATAAGCTGTACCGCGGAAGTTGTAAGCTGTATTGCCCAGATCAAGCACCGAACCTTTGAATGCAGTATCAGCAACCAGCGATTTGACATCTTCATAAGTATAACCACAGGCCGCGATTTCGCCGTTACCGGTGATGCTTTCCAGATTGCTCAGACTGCCGCCTTCGCTGAAAAGCAAAGTTCCGGAAATATTGAACGTATCTTTACCTTCAAGCAAATCAATACCCCAAGTATCCAAAACGGCTCCTTTGGCGATGGTCAGTTTATCATTGCCATTGGTCCCCTGCAGTTCGCCAACCATATTGCTGCCTTTTTTGATATTAATTGCACTATACCCACGGATGGATTCGGCAGTGGAAGACTCCAGGCTAACAGATTTACCAACAACTTCATTGTCAGTTCCGGTCTGATAATTATTGGAGTCTATGGCAAGTGCGGATGCGTCTTTCAAGGTAACGGTACTATATCCGCGGATATCGCCCCATACTTCGGCATAACTGATCGTTGCACTGCCGGTGGCTCTGGAGGTACCCGATGTAATCTCGGCATACTCCAGCGAATAACCGTTATCGTACACGCTGACTTCTGCCGTGGAGGCTCCGCCGACAATGGGGCCGTTGACCACTATCTTGTTGACAGCAGTTTTGCTGCTGTAACCGGTAACGGTAACTTTTTCGTAACCTTCGATATTGCCGGTATAAAAATCACCTTCAGCGGCATTTTTATCCAGTTTGGCAGTAAAACTGCCGGTGGCTTTGCGTTCAAGAATACCGCTGCTTTCAAACATATCATCTTTTTCACTGCATTTGCCGGTAAATTTGAAAAAGTTATCCTGACTGACATTGCCGACAACGGAGTTGGTGATCGTCACTTTATTGTAATTTTGGATATTACCGTAATCAGGATTATCGAACCCTCTGCCAACAGCGGAATTTTTTATAGTAATTGAACCATTCCGGGCTGCAGTTTCAGAACCGCTGGAAGTGTAAGAAAATTCAGTGGAATTTCTCTTGTAGATCAATGTATAGGCCTGCCCCATAGCAATATTGCCGGAAATTTCGGCATTATCAAGCGTAATATTTTTGTATCCCTTTATATTTCCGCTTACCGAACTGTTTTTAACAGAAACCTTATTTGCGGCCTTTACGGTATAAGTCCGGCTTAATTTGGCTGCCATTTCAGAATTCCCGGAAATTTTTTCCGTAATCACCCCATAATAATCGTCAAGGTAATCAGCGTAAATGGCAACAACATCTCCGGCGATCTCAGTATTTTCTGCAGTCATAGAATCAAATCCGTTGATTGCGCCGGTTTGAGCATTGCTCAATTTGACGCTACCACTTACTGATTTGCTGGTATCAAGAGCGACTGTTTCATTGCCGCCGGTAATTGTTCCGGCGGTGACCGCAATTACATTGCCGGTCTTTTTATCGGCATATCCGGTCAGGGTGACTGTTTTATATCCGGAAATATTGCCCACCGTCAGGCTTTCAGCAGTACAACTTTTATCCGCTTTGACCGTAACAGCACCTGAAGCAGCATAGACGTATTCCACGTCACAATAGTTTTCCACCTCGCCTTTTTCCACATTGCCATCGCAATCCTTTGACTCCACCCAGTATTCAGTGACAGTTATAACCTTGGAGAGCGTGTTGTTGGCTATATCACCGGCATTGGAGTTGGTCAGAGTAACTTTATTGTAGTTATCAATTGCCCCGGCAGATGAATTTTTCAAAGTCACACTGCCGTCCTTTTTGTAAGTATCTGTGGCTGTCACAGTCTTATTTATTTCGTAACCGACCTTGCAATCGTCTTCGTAGATGCTGTGCTTATTTTTCTTCGTCTTCGCCGATTCTTTTCTGGTATAAACATCGTGCCCTTTGCTGATATCGGCAACAGTCGAATCAGTAACATTCACGGTCAGAAATTTACTGAAATTCTTGTCAGTTTCAACATCTTTGACGTTCAGTGTATTTTTTGCAGGAACAGGCACTTCCTCCCAATCATCAGAAAAATTGCCGTAAACAGCTTCGGTATCGCCCAACAGCTCGATTTCCTGTTGGGTCAAAGTTGTTTTGGCATCAGCAAAAATCACCTTATCAGTAGCTATTGCCTCCATTGCTTCTGCCAGAGTTTTGAATGCATTGACTCCGTACTCAAGTTCAACATCATTATGTTTGCAAACCTTGTTGGAAGCAAACTTTCCAGAGATTACTGCAAATTCAACACTGTTGTCTTTTACTACAGCCATTTTACCCCTCATATTTGATATTTTTTACATGCTATGTGTATTAATACTAATTATACATCAAAACACCCCATATGTCAATAGCAAAATTGCATATTATCTGCAATTTTGACTGAATTTGCAACATTATGAGGCTGTTTATTATGCCAACAACATTTACAAAGTCACGCCGCTTTTGAATATGGCGATTTCCCGATAAAGATTTTTTTCATTGGCAGTCAATATTTCGCCCGATGCCACTTGCAGGATGTATTCGGCAAATTGTTCCGTATCCGGATTCTGCATTGCATCGTAATCTATCCAGTTGCTTTTTTTCTGTGCCAGAGTTGTATTGGTTGCCACTTTCACGGTCGGGATTACCGATCCGTAAGGAGTACCGCGCCCGGTGGTAAAAAGCATCAGGTGACACCCCGCCGCAGCCAATGCGGTTGCTGCAATGGGATCGTTGCCGGGGCCGCTGAGCAGATTCAAGCCCGGAGTCTGCAATTGTTCGCCGTAAGCAAGCACATCCATTACCGGAGAAGAACCGCCTTTCTGCACGCAGCCAAGCGATTTATCTTCCAGAGTTGTAATACCGCCGGCTTTATTGCCCGGCGATGGATTTTCGTAGATCACCTGATTGTGTCTGGCGTAATAACTTTTGAAGTCATTGACCATTTTAACGGCTTTGTCAAAAATGTTTTTATCAATACAGCGGTTGAACAGCAATGTTTCCGCGCCGAACATCTCCGGTACTTCCGTCAAAACTGTTGTGCCGCCCTGGCAGACAAGCCAATCAGAAAATCTGCCGCATAACGGGTTGGCGGTCAACCCGGAAAAACCGTCAGAACCGCCGCATTTCAAACCTATCTTCAGCTCGCTTACCGGTATATCAACGCGCTCTTTTACGCAGTTTGCCTGCAGTTTGCCGATAAGTTTCATCCCCTCAGCATATTCATCACCGGCATCTTGCGCCAGCAGAAATTCTATATTGAGTTTGCTGTAATCTTTCAGACGCTGTTTGAAACTTTCCAGAGTATTGTTTTCGCACCCCAGAGCCACGATCAGCACGCCGCCGGCATTGGGGTTGTGCGCCAGAGCTGCCAGAACATTGGCGGTGGTTTCGTGGTCTTCGCCCAGCTGCGAACAGCCGTAAGGGTGTTCCAATGCCACGCCGCCGGCAAAGTCCGCAAGTTTACGCGCCAATTTATTGACACATGCCACCGTGGGTATGACCCATATATCGTTGCGGACCGCAGCTCTGCCGTCTGCCCGGCGGAACCCTTTGAAAGTACGATTGCAATTTATTGCAGGCACTTTGAAATCCGGCTCATAACTGTACTCCAGCAACCCGTCCAGAGCAGTTCTGCAGTTGTGAGTATGCACATGTTCACCGCAACTGATATTGCAGCTGGCGGTGCCGATGCTCATACCGTATTTTATAACTTTTCCGCCGCAGGCTATATTGCAGCGGGCATACTTGTGACCGTCGTCGCGGATCTCCACATTATCTGCCGGATGGATTATCATAAACCAGCCTCCTTTGCCGCTTCTGCCAAACCGGGAATACTGTGCAGATCCATATCCCACAAATCACGGTCAGCAAGAAAATCGTCGATACTGTAACTGCCGCAGAAACGGGCTGCTACTTCAGCAGTATCGCCGGCAGCCCCGGAGAGCTTGTAACGCTTGAAAAGCTCACCCAGTGAACGCGACAGATAGTATGGCAGAACTTTGCTGTCCTGAATCACCGGCAATATGCGTACTTTCCATTTGGCAGCACTGTTCAATGCAATGGCCTCCAATTTGTGATGCGCAAACGGATTGGCAAATCTCCGCAAAACACTTTCTGCAAAAAGGCGTTTTTCTGCTTCCGGCAATTTGACCGTCGGCAGTATTTCATCAAAAAGCGTGGTTTCGATACGTTTGCGGAAACCATCATCCTGCAGCAGCTCCTGTACTTCGCTGAATCCGGCAAGCAAACCGCCGGAAACCATACAAGTATGCGACGCATTGAGAGCCCGGACTTTCCGCATCCGGTACGGGGTCAAGTCATCAGTAAAAACCACCACATCCTCCGGCAGCGGCAATATTTCAGAGAGTTTTGCCGGAGCTTTTATTGCCAGAAACGCAAACGGCTCAACCGCCACCATAAGCTGATCATTGGCATCAAACCGGGCAAAGTCTGCCGGAAAGCCGGACACTATCCGATCCACAAGAGTATCATAAAAACTGCACGCATTTTTCACATATTCAGCTGCCGGATCGTCCTGCAGATAGCGCAAAACATACTCTTTGAGGGTTTGACCGTTGTTTTCGATCAATTCACACGGCAGTACAGTAACTCCCGGCTGACCGGATTCAAAGCGTTTTTTCAGCAGCCGTGCCAACTTGCCGGGGAAAGTATCAAGATTGTTTACCTCATAAGCGATCCCGGCTTCAGTAGTATTGCTGAAAATAAAAGTCAGATCCGGGTCGCAAGCCAACGCCTCGATTTTCTGCCAATCTTCCGAACTGGAATAAACTTGTTTGAGACAGGTTATTTTTTCGGTTTTCTCAATCGCGCTGTTATCTTCTGCAATGCCACGCACCAGCAGATTGTATTGGCAATGCTGATCGGCAAATTTCTGCGGCACTGCGCCCGCCCGCGGCTTGACAGCATATACTTCGCCATTAAAGCTGCTTTGCTGGTTCATCTGCTGGATAAGCGGTTCAATAAAACCGCGCAGAAAAACGCCTTCTCCGAATTGCATGATCTTATTTTTTTTCATATCTGTAAAAACTCCTCTTTACAGCTGTAAACAGATTTGTGATGTAAAATGCTTCCGCAGACTCCAGCCTGCCGGATAAAATGTAGCATGCAATAAAAAAAATGCAAATGGCACAAAAAATCTTTCGCTCTTTTTATCCATTCAAATATTTTAACAGCAAAGGCTTTGACCGGAATTTGCAAAATCAGTCAAGTACGTTATATTATACGATGACACTTTTTCCGTGAAAAAATTACGGATAACTCAAAAACATTCAGGAGTAAAAAAATGCTTAAAGCTGGTTATGCTCAGGAAGTGATGACCCCGCCAGCCGGAGTCGGTCTTGCCGGTTATTTCAATGAACGCCCCAACGAAGGTATGTACGATGACCTTTTTGTCAAAGTCATCGCCATGGAAATCGATGGCAAACGCACCGCGCTGGTCACTCTGGAACTCTGCAGTATCGTCGGCAGCCTGTTCAATGCGATCAAACAGCGCGTAGATGCTGAATTCGGCGAAGGGCTTTATGAAAATCTGCTGATCTGCGCTACTCACACCCACACCGGTCCCAAATTCAAAAACGAACCTCAGCAGGATAATGAAATCACCCAGTATGCGTTTGACAGCATTGTTGACGCTGTACTGCGCGGACTCAAACGCGCATTCATGAGCTTGCTGCCGGCAGAACTGGAAGCCACCAAAGTTTTCAATAATCCCTACGGTTTTGTCCGCCGCTACTGGATGACCAGCGGTGATATTGTCACCAATCCGGGCTGGCGCAATCCCAATATTGACAAACCGGAGTGCGATTATGACCGCACTATCAATATTCTGGCAGTCAAACAGGGCGGTCGTATTGCCGCGCTGGTCTGCAATATTGCCAATCACGGCGATACCATCGGCGGAAATCTGGTGTCTGCTGACTGGTACGGCAGATTTGCTCAGGAAGTGCAGCACGAACTCAAAAACAGTTTGCCGGTAATGGTGCTGGATGATGCCTCCGGTAATATCAATCACTTTGATTTCCATCAGGAAATCAATCAGACCGGCTATCACGAAGCAGTCCGCATCGGTCGCGGCTATGCCCGGATCGTTGTTGACGCGTTGCAGAATCTCCAACCCGTTGCAGCAGATAAACTGCAGATCAAAAATACCTCTGTTACTATTCCGCACCGCCAGTTGAGCGATGCTGAAGTTGCTGAAGCGCAGCATATTCTGGATACAGTGCCGGATATCAAGAAAGACGGCGACTTTGAAAGTCAGGACCTTGCCAACAAAGTCCCCGCAGCATTGCGTTATTTCGCTCAGCGTGCATTGGATTGCAAAGCTAAGAGTACTCCTTCGCATGATTGCCGTCTTACGAGCATTGAAATCGGCGATGATCTGGCTTTTGTCAGTTTGCCCGGTGAACCCTTCAACGGTATTGCGCAGGCGATCCGCGAAGCCAGCAGCTTCAAATACACCTTTGTGGCAGAGTTGGCGCAGTCCGTTTCCGGTTATGTGCCGATGAAAGAATGTTTTGCCCGCGGCGGTTATGAAGTGCAGCCGGGGATCAATACCGTTGCTCCGGAAGCGGCAGAAGCGATTATTGATGCAGCAGTAAAAAATCTCTGAAACATAATCAGCTTCTGAATTTAACAGAAAAATGGCTGTTGCAAAAGTTTTTGCAACAGCCATTTTGTTTTATAATAACTTATCTTGTTATTTCACAACTATTACTGCATAATCTCCGTCAGCAAGTTTACTCAAATCCACCTTATATTTGCCATTGGCGAGTTTTTCGGCTGCCGCCGGAGCAGTATTTCGTTTGCCGTTGGCAAAAAAGTGATGAACTTCCGGCGGATTGCCGCCGCCGACAGTATATATCCCCGGGACAGCGACCAAAGTCCGTTCTTTGCCGACTATCCAACCGGGATGCAGTTCTTCAATGGTGATCGGATACATCAGATTGATCGCCTCATAGGCTTCTTTTCCATCAATGAGTTCAGTAATGTATGCGTAAAACAGCCCGCCGGCTTTAAGTCTGCCGGTTATGGCGGCAATCAGATCTGCACCGTTTTTCTTTTCACGGCGCACCCAGCTCAACGAAAGGCCGATGGGCGTCCCCAGATGGCCACCGCTTACGCTGTTGAAATCAAGGTCATTGCACTCAAAGAATGAAAATATCGGTCGGTCAGTCATACTTGCCCACGCGGGAAAACCGTTGCAGATGACCACCCCGCCGCGCTTGAGAATGTAATCCACGATCTCCCGCTTGGTATCTTCTTCCAATATCAGGCCTTGAGCATAGCGGCGTTTGAGCGTAAAATCCTTTTTATCGATTTCGCCGCTGGCTCCGTCTATACGATCGTAAGTTGGCATATTTACGCAGAATATATCAAAGTAAATACCACCGGCTCCGGCATCCAGCGCACCTTTGATGCCAGTCATAAACTTTTTATAATATTTGGTATCTTTGATTATGTAGCTGCGATAATTGGTAACCGGTTTGCCCACTGTCCATTGACGGGTAAAACGGTATTTGCCATCATCATTGACGATCAGACAGTCTGTATCATAAAGATCCTTATCCTGCGGATATTTCAGCATTTTTATATCCCGCGGGATCGGCTGGATGCTCGGCTCAAAAGCGGGAACGAGTACGGCATTGAGCTTTTTGGCGAATTTTTGGTCAAACTCGGCCTGGACCTTGCGGTAAGCAGTCAGCCATTCTTCAGCAGTTTTGCAGGTCGAGGCATCATAATAGCAAAACCAGGGCATCGGAATAATATATTTGGGTCTTTTACGATCCATTACCTCCAGAAAATTCCCGACAAAGGCACAATCCGGAAACGCTTTCTGGTATGTTGAAACAAAATGCCCATATCCGGGAATGGTATAATTCACATTCAAATCCCGCCGCAGTTGATTGACAAAACTCCAGTAATCACCTTCGGTTCGGTAAACACGCCAATGAAGCGTGCGGCTGGATTTCGGCTCCAAAGCAAGAGCGTTAGAACCAAAAACAACTCCGCTGCCGGAACCGCTGGCAGTCATGTGTGCCCGGGAAACAGTATCCATAAGCATAATCCCCATACTTTTACCGGGAAATGCCGAAAAAACAGTAGGATTGGCTGGAGCCCCCATACCGTTTACGCCAAACTTCGGATTGGCTTTGACCCCGCCGAAACGGATTTCCGCCGGAGCTGCGGCAAAAAAGAAATTGTTGCGCAAGATCACGCCCACAGCTTCGGAGTTGGGATTTTTGTAGGTATCAAAAAATTCAATGTAATTATTTTTTATCGAAACCTGACGCTCCAGAGAATAATATTTGCATGATGCCTTGATGGTAAAACCGTCTTTTCCAAGTTTCAACGCCGGCTTCCAGCCTGCTGCGGCATCAACTTTGTCGGAACAGGTAAACTTGTTGAGTTTTTCTCCGGCAAAAGGATAAGTAAAAGAGCTTTCGAGAATTACCGGGACGGCTCCCTGCATAAATTTCACAGCACCGTTGCGGGAAATCTCAAATGTTTCGTTGTTGACTTTGACTTTGGCTGCCCCGGTAAATTTGGGCATAACAACAACTTTGTCTTCAGTTTGCGGCACCAGATAACCGAACTCAACATTTCTTACTTCCACAAAATAGTTGAAATTTTTATCTGCCACCATATTGGTAAAAGTCAGAGTATTGCCCTTGCCGGGTTTAAGCATCTCATCAAGCCGGATCACAAACCAAGTATTTTCCTTGATCTGTTCGGCGTCGGCGATCCATGCCGGATTGATCTTGTCAAAATCGTTGGTAAAAAATGTCAGCCAGTTGCTTCGGGTCGCCAATGCACAATCCGGGTGTTTTACCGCAGAAAAAACATTGTTGCGGTTTAAAAGGCGGCTTTCAGAATACTTATCCTGTTCATCCAGCGGTTCACCATTGATCTTGATATTCAAATAAGGATTCCACCCTTCCAGCTCTTTATAAGCTATACGGCTTTGAAAACGCAGCACCGGCAGCAGCCCGACACTGGATTTGAACTCAGGCAGATTGACAGTGATTTTTTCACCATGTTTCAGAACTTTATGTTTGATGACCACCTTGCCTTCATCAAGTTTCATCCGCAGAGCATTGGGTTTGGCAGAAGCATCCTCAAGCGCACCCATTTCAATATTGCGCAGCAGCAGCGAACCGTTGAACTCGCTTTTGAAGACGACTTCCGCTGCTTTATCCTGACAAATATCGGTGCAGTCAAGCACAAACCAGGTGCCTTCCTGCTTCTGCTTCCGGTCAATGATCGAAGGATCGATATAGCTGAAAGACTGAGAGAAAAACACCGTGTAAGTATTGCCGGTCCCCATCGTCCGGTTTTTCCATGCTTTGCTGCTGAAAACAGAATTGCGGTTCAGCAAACGACTGGAACCGTCAGCTTTCTGGATCGTAAGCGGCTTGCCGTTGACCGTGATTTTCAGATAAGCTGCCCAGCCGCTGTTGGCTTTGATCCGGGATTGGAACCGCAGGACCCGTTTGCTTTTGCCCAACGCCTTGACCGCCGGAAAAGTAATTTTGACACTGCCTTTTTTGGTCAGATGTTGCAGAGTGTTGATCCGGGAACTTTCCTGCAACTGCATATCTGCGGCCACCGATCCGTCTTTCAACAGGCGTTTGACTCCGCTTTTTTTGCTGATACTCAAATTCTGCATGAAAAGTTTGATGATGCCGCCATCAATAAATTTGAGCGTATTTTCTTTGCCCGGAACGATGAATTCAGTTATATCCAGTTCCACAAAACAACCCGGTTTACGCTGGACAGACTCTTTGATCGAACCGTCGATCGTACCCCAATATTGGGTATTGAAAACCAACAGACCACGGTAATTATGGAATTGCTGATTTTTGAATCTGCCGGCACTGAAACTGTCAGGACGGTTAAGCAATATACCTTTCTGATTGTCGAAGCGTACATCGTTCATAAAAAGTTTCAGCGTATTGCTCCACCCGGAACGCAGATCCCGGCGCACCTGAAAACGCAGTACTGCGCTTTCATTGTTTTTAAGTTCAAAAGCCGGGATCTTGATCTCCAACGCCCGTTTGGGAATGATCTCGGTGAGTTCTGATCTTTTCAGGATCACATTATCCGCACCGTAAACAGCCCCAAGCACACACCCCGCCGCTACAATAAATATTTTTTTCAAGTTTAACATTTCAACCTCAGTATGTTATATCATCCAAAACATTCTTCAAATAACCGTTGCCGGTATATGCTCCGCCTTTACTGCGGATATTATCGCCGAAACTGAGCGTTTTAACATAGCCGCCCATATACAGCACGTTGCAACCACCGGGATGGTTGTAAACTCCGGCAGTCAATGGTCTGGCTCCGGGGGAAACCCCGTTGCCCTTGTATCCCCACGCCACGTCGTAGACAATGGCGCACCCCGGATTATCCCGGCCGATAAGCTCGCGCCGCAGACAATTCCAGAAAGTGATGTTCTTGTCCGCTGATCCATTAGCTTTCAACGCTACAAATTCATAGGAGATAAACCACGTTACCGAGCGGGGAGTGTAATAAGTCGTATCGCTGGGACACTTGTAAAGCATTTCCCGGGTACGTTCAGAGCTTTTTTCGTCCTCTTCATTGGCCCCGTCGCCCACGTCTATACTGAAATGGCCCTGACTGACCAGATTCCACGGGGCGTAGTTGATACGGGTTTCGCATGCCAGAGTACCGTCTGCCCGGGTCGCGTGATTAAAATTCAGACACAGCCAATCGCCATTGACCGTACTGTAATTTACTTCAGCCAGACCGATCTGTTTGAGTTTGTTCACACAGCTGGATACTCTGGCGCTTTCCCGGGCTGCAGATAATGCGGGGAGAAGCATTGCCGCCAAAATGGCAATGATCGCAATCACTACCAAAAGTTCGATCAGTGTGAATACTTTGTTTTTGATACTGATCATAAAATTTTCTCCTTCCTGTAAAACGTTAGGCTTTGATTTTTATTAAAGCTACCATCGAATATGATCTGTGGGAAAACTTGATCGTATTGCCTTCGACGATCGCATTTTCCTGAACCGAAAGCATGTGGTTTTCATCGATCAGACGTACTTCCACATCTTCCGGTCTTACACATTCATCAAGCTCCACAATGTAATCAATAACACTGGTTTTGAATCCGGTTATGAGTACACACTTTTCGCCGGAGGTATTTTTTCCTGCCAATACCACTACATTTTCGTTATCGCTCGAAGCGGCAAAACGTTCAGGATAGCGGACGATTTCGCCGTAGGCTTTCAAGCCGAAAAAAGATGCTGTCGGTGAATTGGATGCTGTTTCGTAACAGCCCCATGCGGAGTTATTGCAAGTATAATATCCGCCATAAGTGATCGGTGAATCCTGCCACAATGTCATTACCATATTGAGAAATGCCGCCGAATCAATGCCTTTCATTTCGTTGTTGTACATATTCTTCTTGTAAACAGCATCGGTACGCAAACGGTGCCAGTCCCCGGGGAAATAGTGCCACTCATTGAGATGGATCTCCGTATCTTTATAGCCGTATTTATCCAGCATTTCCCGGGCAAGAACCGGAGTTTTCTGCAGCCAGCCTTTGGGATCGCCGTCGTAACCGTGGTAAGAATAAAAATCCAGCGGCACGTTGTTTTCAGCACAATATTTGATGAAAGGCCCCGAAACTTCATCCGAAAACCCGCTGTGGGCAGGTCCGCCGATCTTCAAATGCGGAAAACGCTTTTTCAACTCTTTGGCTACTTTGCCGAAAAACGCATAAAATTCTTCCTGAGTCCCCAGCCACATAAGATTTTTAGCGTTGGGATCAAGGCGTTTGTTGCCGCCGAGGTTGGGTTCGTTCCAGATTTCCCAATATTCGATATTGTAATGGAACCCATCCCACAATCCTTCGGTATAGTGCCGGATGATATTACTGGCAATATTTATCCACTTATCAACATCTTTCGGGGGAGTAATAAAATATTTGTTGATCGAATGGTCGATCGATTCCCCCAACCGGTAAAATACCGGGGTTCCGGCATCGACTATACAATTATGAAAATAGTCATCGGTATGAACAAAACGGTAATTTTCCCGGCAGTTTTCATCCAGATGAAACAACGGGAATATACTGCTTATATCAACCATCGGACAATTGGCATTACAAAGCGGAGCATCGTGCATACGGGCAAAAGCCAGATTGAGTTCTTTATAACTGTCACGCATGTAACTGCCGGACATTTCTCCGGCAAGCTGCGGTCCGAGATTACCACCATTGAGCTTACGGATCTTACCGGTACTTTCTCTGGTGTTGAGTTTGATTTTTACTTCAGCCATCAAGTCAGCCCTTCCCTCTATATTTGATGAAAATTTCAATAAAAACAACTTGCATTATCAGCCGTTTACAGTATATTATAGTGCAGAAAACAACCATTTACAATGTTATATTGTGCAGAATTATTAAACTATTGTGCATTTATATGAAAAGTCATATTTATCAACTTTCAAAAATCCCCCGGCTGCTGGATACTCCGTACCAACTCGATGAGATAGGCTGGATGGTCAAGCACAGCAATCCGGGAGTAAAGATACTCGACCGGTTGTTTATCTGTATAAGTTTCAACCAGAAAAAATATGATCCGGAATCTACCGAATATAAGGAAGATTTTTTTTCATTTTCGATAATGCGCAGCGGACTCAAGATCCAATCAAAGCAAATTCTGCACGATGAAATCTTCTTTTCCTACCCGGCTGAAATAGAAAATTTTTTCAATTTTTCAACTCCGCCGGGCGGATGCGAAAAATATCTGTTGCGAATAAGTGATAATTTCTTGAAAACAACTGCCGCTATCCGGGAAAAACTCAACAATATTATCATCCCCGGTACGGCAGACTTGCTGGATCAGCTGGCATTGCAGCTTATCACCGAATGCCGGATCGCGGCAAAAACAGAAAACCCCGATGTTTCATATCCTGATATGCGCATACACAAACTTGCCAATGACCTGAAAAATGGTATCCCTTTGCCGGAATTAATAAAAAAATACGGATTCAGCCGCCGTGGTTTTTATCTGGCATGGAGCAAAGTTTATGATATATCGCCGGTGCAGTTCAAATTACAGGAAAATCTCCAACAGGCAGCCCTGCTCTTGCGCCGCTCGCATCTGACGATAACAGAAATAGCCGCCCAATGCAATTTCAGCAGCAGCATATATTTTTACCGGCAGTTCAAAAAACAATTCAAATGCACCCCGCAGCAATACCGGGATAATACCTGAATATATGCCTGTACTGCAACTTTGATTGCCAAAAGAAAAGCCACCGCGCAGGCGGCAGCTTGAAAACCAGTTGCGTGTGGCGAATCAATTCAAAGCCCGTATCGGGCTGCCGGTACCATCTTCTTGAAGACGTGGAACATACCATCGGCTGAGCCGGTGATCTTGATTTATTCAAAAAAATTTTTCTGCACAAAGCAGTTTGGCAAGATACTTTTTTATACGGCATCAAAAGTCAGTACCGGAGATCCTTTACCGTAGTCGATGCGGTATACTCCTCCGGTCACCGGATATTCGATCAGGCTTTGCAGATCGAAATCATCTTTTTCCGTAAGTTTGACAAACTTACCATTTTCTGCAATAAACTGCTGACCGTATTGGCCGATGATATATGCCCGGTCGCCCAACGCATGACCGGTTCCGGTCACGATCAGACCGTCAACCATGCCCTGAGTTATAAAGTAGCCCTCCGGTTTAAAACCGGCATCCAGCATATCAGCAAAAATCCGCACTTTGTCTGGACATGAACAATGGTCATCATTCACGCCGTGAACTATCACAACCTGATTATCGGGATTGCATGAGTACTGTATTTTCAAATGTTCCGGATTTCCGAAATCACGGATTTCCTGCATATGTTTTGCCAGATAGTTTTCTGCCTGCGGATCTTTTGAATACTCAGCATTGAGCCGACCCATGCCGTAAGCTACGCTGTCGGTCAAGCCCGGCATACCGCACATATCGATTATACAGCCGAATGTATGCGGAGCCAACTTATTGACCATTTGCGAAATATTACCGCCGCCGGAAGCTCCTGCGGCATAAGTACGCCGGCAATTGAATATGATATTATTATCCATCAGATATTTGCGGACTTCATACAATGCACGCAGACAATCCATTGCCTGAATCAAACCGTGATCGTACATACCGTCGCCCTGCTTCCAGCCGCTTTGATAGTAATCAGTATCAATGCAAATCAGATTGAATTTATTGGCAATGATCGGACACCAGTCCCAACACATCTCCCAAGTGCCGCCCCAGTTGTGTGAAACCAGCATCAAGCCGGTATTTTCATTGATTCCGGCAGCAGGTGTTGCAATATGCACTTCAACTTCCCGCGGATCAGCAGTTCCCAACAACGCATGACCTTCAATAACAATGACTTCCGGAACGATCATCCCGGCGGTTTGTTTGATAATCTTCATTCTGCCATCCTCCTGCAGTTTACCAGTTGCATTGTTTTGCGCCGCCGGTGACGATATGGGGTTTTACTATTTCAATAGCATTGGCATTGAAAAGTTTTTTCAGTGCGTCAAAGTGTTTTTCATCGTGATACACGCCGATGATCGCGCCGCCGGAACCGGTCAATTTGGCAGCCGCTCCCAGAGATGACGCCAACTCCACCATCCGCCGGTTTTTGATACTCACTGTCGATGAGCAAACCTGACAACGCAGCTCAAAATTACGCCGCAAACAGCTTTCAACCGTGCTGTAATCACCTTTATTGATCGCATCTGCAACCACATCGGTCAAATGCGCCCACTCTTTTACAGCTTCAAGCACGGCAGGAACCTTATTGTTGTAATCTTCGCGCAAGCGGCTGTGCAATATTTCCGAACCTTCCGCCAGATCGGTGCGGAAAGCCACAAACAAATTCAAATCAGCCGGAATGGACAATTCTTTGTAGATACCATACCCGAATTTTTCCATATATGTCCGGTCAAAGTCCATAAAAACCGGTACATTATACGCCTGAGCCACCCGATCCTGCAGACCGGCATCGATCCCCAGCTCGTCAGTTTCCACTGCCAGAATAAGATTTGCCAACTCTGGCAATGCAATCTCCACATCGTAAAATTCCTGCAATGCCCGGATCGACGCAGTAATGATCGCCGACGACCCAGCCAAGCCCAAGCGGTTTGGTATGGTCGTACCGTAACGCATGGTAAAGTTGCGGTCATGCAGCAATATACCATGTTCATCGCAATAATGCACAAAACGTTTGATACTCGCTTTGAGCAAACGTATGCCGCCGTAATAACCGTACAACCCGACTTCGTACACCAATTCGCGGACATTGCCGAAACTGGGTTGATCGCGCAGGCTCGGCACCAAAGCAAGTTCAGGTGTTTCATAAAGCATCACCTGAGCTGAATAATTGTCAAAGACAAACGCTATGGTCTTGCCGTAGTAGCCGTCCGACGGATTACCGATAAGGGCAGCCCGCGGAAATGCCTGCTTGCGGATAATCATTTTTATGCCTTGCTCAAACTCAAAGCCGCCATGTGACCATTGAGATCGACATCGCCGGAACCGGCGGTTACAGTCATTTCCACCGCCAGAACTTCGTTTTTGATATAATCAGCAAAACTGTTGGCGGCGGCAACTACATTTTCATCACCAGCCACGGCAAGTTTGATGCGGTCGACCACTTCCAGATTGGACTCTTTGCGCAGATTCTGCACTTTGCTGACGATTTCACGCGCCAGACCTTCGGCTTCCAATTCTGCAGTCAAAGCAGTATCCAGAGCAATGGTTACGCCGTTTTCGGTGGCAACCACCAGACCGGCTTTTTCGCTTCTCTGCACGAGCAGATCCTCAGCAGTCATATCAAATACGGTACCGTCAGCCAGAGTGATGCTGTACGCTTCGCCGGCAAGGATCTTGCCGATGGTTACAGAATCAAGTTTTTCCACCAACACAGCAGCTTCTTTCATATTCTTGCCGAGTTTCTTACCCATGACTTTGAAGTTGGCTTTTGCCGAACGGGTCACCAGAGCATCTTCGTTATCAGAAAATTCAATATTCTTCACATTGAGTTCTTCGCCGATGATATCCAGCGTTCCGGCAAGCAGCTTGGCTCCTTCAGCATCTGGAGCCAGCAGCACGGCACGCGAAAGCGGCTGACGCACTTTAAGGTTGTGCTGGGTACGCAGGAAACGCCCCAGTTTGACCGCAGTCATGGTCAGGAACATCTGACGCTCCAAAGCCTCGTCACGACAGGCGGCATCTGCCACCGGGTAGTCGCAGCAATGAACTGATTCGGGCATATCAGCAGTCCGCAGATTATTGTAAATAGCTTCGGTGGTGAACGGAATGAACGGAGCCGCTGCTTTGCAGAACTCGATCAACACATAGTGCAAAGTAGCGTATGCTTCCTGCTTGTCGCCATCATCGGTACTCTTCCAGAAACGGCGGCGGCTGCGGCGGATGTACCAGTTGGTAAGGTCATCCACGAACTTTTCAAAGCGGTTGGCAGCTTTCTGCAGATTGTAGTTATCCAGCTCGTAAGTGATTTCTTCGACCATCTGCGTGCAGCTGCTGATGATCCAGCGGTCAAGAGCGTTGGAAAGGTTCTGCGGAAGTTTTACTCCTTCTTTAGCTTCGTAACCATCGACATTGGCGTAAGTTACAAAGAAACTGTAAGCATTCCACATCGGGATCATCACATTACGCAAAACATCTTTGATACCGTTTTCGGAGAATTTGAGGTCTTCGGCATGAACGACCTGCGATCCGAGCATAAACAAACGCAGAGCATCGGCACCATATTTATTGACCACATCCATCGGGTCGGGATAGTTCTTCAAACGCTTGGACATCTTCTGACCGTTTTCCGCCAGAATAAGACCGTTAACGATCACATGCTTGTAGGGCGACTTGCCGAACAATGCCGACCCCAGCACCATAAGTGTATAGAACCAGCCGCGGGTCTGGTCAAGACCTTCGGCAATAAAGTCGGCAGGATAGTTTGCTTCAAAGTGTGCCTTGTTTTCAAAAGGATAATGCTGCTGGGCATAAGGCATCGAGCCGGATTCAAACCAGCAGTCCAACACTTCCGGAATACGCTTGAGCGAACTTTTGCCGGTGGGTGAAGGAATTTCCAGCTTGTCAATAAAGTGCTTGTGCAGGTCATCGACTTTCTGACCGGTAAGCTCTTCGAGTTCAGCGGCACTGCCCACGCAGATAACTTCGCCCTCTTCGTTGCGCCAGACCGGGAGCGGAGTTCCCCAGTAACGGTTGCGGCTGATCGCCCAGTCGCGGGCATTTTCCAACCACTTGCCGAAACGGCCTTCTTTGAGGTGTTCAGGGAACCAGGTAACATCTTTGTTGGCGGCAATCATCGTAGCTTTGACTTCGTCGATCTTGACGAACCAGGTGGAGATCGCACGGTAGATAAGCGGGTGATCGTCACGCCAGCAGTGCGGATAGTTGTGTTTGATAGTACCGCGGTGGATAAGTTTGCCTTCAGCTTTCAAACGGGCAATGACTTCGTTATCAACTTCTTTGACATAGCGACCCTGATAATCGGGTACTTCCGCAGTAAAGCAGCACTGATCGTCGATCGGGCAGACTTCCGGCAGACCGGCAGCATGGCAGACAGCGGCGTCATCTTCCCCGAAGCCGGGAGCGATATGCACGATACCCGAACCATCCTCGGTGCTGACGTAAGCAGCAGCAAGCACCTGGAACGCACCTTTGCTGCGCAAGTCAGCAAAGTAGTTGAACAACGGCTCATACGTCTTGCCGGCAAGTTCGGCACCTTTATAGCGTTCAACGATTTCGGGCATATCATTCTTGTAATATGCCCCCAGACGGGCTTCTGCCATGATGTAGAATTCATCGCCGTCTTTGATCTTGACATAGTCAATTTCCGGGCCGACCGCCAGAGCAAGGTTACTCGGGAGCGTCCACGGAGTAGTCGTCCAGGCCACGAAGTAAGTATTTTCTTCGTCCAGACTTTTGAACCGGATGGTGATAGCCGGATCGACCACTTCCATATAGCCCTGATTGGCTTCAAAGTTCGACAGCGGGGTGGCACAACGCGGGCAGTACGGCAGGATCTTGTAGCCTTCATAGATCATGCCTTTATCCCACAAACTCTTGAACACCCACCAGATCGACTCCATGTAATCGCGGTCCATAGTACGGTATCCGTTGCGGAAATCCACCCAGCGGCCCATACGGTTGACTACGCGTTCCCATTCGTTGGTGTAACGCAGAACGATCGAACGGCAGGCTTCATTGAACTTATCGATACCGTATTCTTCGATGGCTTTTTTGTTATTCAAAGCCAGGATTTTTTCCATTTCGTTTTCCACCGGCAGACCGTGGCAGTCCCAGCCGAAAGTTCGCTTGACGAATTTTCCGCGCATGGTCTGATAACGCGGCACAACGTCTTTGATCGTACCGGCAAGCAAATGACCGTAATGCGGCATACCCGTTGCAAACGGAGGGCCGTCATAAAAGACATATTCTTCACAATTTTCGCGCTGTTTGAGCGATTTGGCAAAACTGCCGGACTCCTGCCAGAACTTGAGAACGTCTTCTTCAAGTTTGGGCAGCGACACCTGATTATCAACCGGTTTGAACATGATATAATTTAACTCCATTATTTAAAGATTTTCAAAAATATATCAAAACTGTATAATATAGCACAAAAGATCTTAATTGCCAGTAGTTTTGAACAAAAACGTCCGGTTAGCCGGATTTGACAGAAATTTCTGCATTGCTTCCAGCATGCTGTATCCCTGAACCGGCACATACAATGTACCGTTGAGACCAAAGTAAAAATCCAGTTCCAGCACACCATTTGCCAGGGCAACACTCTGGCTCACGCGTTTATCTCTGCCAGAAAGATTGAAATTGCAGCTGCTGCCGTTCAACTGACAGTATTGCCAGTTTTCCGGATATTCAACCGTAAAACGCTCCTGCCGCACCGCCCCGCCGGATACCAGGCAGGGCAGAGTCCGGATTCCGGCAGTCCTGATCAAACCGGCACTCCCGGAATCCGGCAATGTAAAGTAACAGAAACTGCCGCTCTGTTTCCAGAAATCCGGAACCGTAAATTTGAGTTTGACCAATCCCGGATAGAGATTGAAATCGCGTGAACACTCTTTATTTTCAGCACCTGTCAGCAATCCGGAAAACTGCTGTTCCCAGAACTGCCGTTCAGCATCCGGCGTAATATTGGCAAAGAAGCGGTTCCGCGCAGCATAAGCTCCTCCGTAATAGCTTATATTGCGGCTGAATTCAGCTTTACCGCCGGGCAGCAGCCGGACGTGCCAATCATTGCGGATCATACTTTCACAATCCGGCGCAGAGGTGTAGACCACCAGTTCTCCGTTAAGTGTATTCAAACCGATCATATTGCTGTAACTGCAATATTCCAGCGGAGAATACTCATCGCTGCAATTCAAAAACAACTCGCGTTCGCCATCGTTGACAACCAGCATGACTGCAGAGAATATATTACGCATAAGTTTTTTGTATTGTCCGGAGAATTCCGGCAGATCATAAAGTTCAGACATAAGCACCACTTCTGTATTCTTTATACCGATGCTCTGCAGCATGGCGTAAAGCAGTACTGCCCGGTCAACGCTGTTACCGTAATTTTCGCGCAAAACCGTATCCGCAGGTGTTATATATTTGATTCCGAGCACATCCAGTTCATGCCCGGCAGCGCGGATATTTTTTGCCACATAATCACGGATCACTCTGACTTTGCCGGCTGTATCGGCAATATTGCCGGTAAGTTTCAATGCCAATTCCCGGCTTTCCGGAGCATTGGAAGCAGCTTTTTTTATTGCGTCCAGCACCCGTTTGCAGTAATTCTCCGGATTGAACAAACTCATTCCGACATAAGGAGCAAATGTCCAGACCGGAGGTGTGGCTGGCTCTTGCGGCATTTGCGGAATATCCTGACTGAAGACTTTTACGGAATGGATTTTTCCGCTGATATTTTTTTCGATCCGGAAACCGGCTTCCGGCAGTACACTCTGCAATTTTTTCTGCAATCTTGCCGGGTATCTGAATTCAACGACGCTGTTGCGAACCGGCAGATCGCGCCACAATGCATAATAAAAATCGGCATTATCTGCCGGCAATGTCTTGATCTGCCAATGCGTTTTTATTACACTGTTGACCTGCACTCCGGGCAGCGGCACCACCAGCACTTTGCCGGTCGGATAACGGGGGGCGGAAGCCGATACCCCGTCATCCATCAATTTACCGGATGACGGATCGACGGCAGTAACTTTGCCGTCCGGAGATGTAACCGAACCGCTGATGAATCTGCCTTCGGATATACCGGCAACAAAAGGTATCTTCAACTCAGAATTATCTTTTATGCCGCTGTAGGTTTGGATCTTGCAACTCTGTTGGCAATCGACGGTCAACTCCCCTTTTTCGCCAAAAACGACTTCGATTTTTGAATCTTCCAACACCGCCGGAGCAGCCGCAAGTACGGCACTGTTTGCTTCAAACGAACGTCTGACAATAACTTTGCTGCGCTCCGCAACAGAAACATCCTGCAAGTTTTTACGGAAAAGCTGGTAGTCCGCCGCCGGGATATGCACCTGCCGGAGCTTGAGCAATTTCTCTGCTCTGACCGTATTTTCTTTGCTGCTGACCCGGATTTGATTGTACAGAAAACGGGTATCAACATTTTTATATTCCGGCAAAGCAGCTATTTTAAGCGTATCCGGCAATTCCAGTAAACATTGCTCATCAGCTCCGGCAGTGAATTCCAGCTGCAGCGGATATTTTCTCCGGTCAAGCAAACTGTCGCTGAGCATAAAATTGATCGCGCCGAATGAATCACTCAACAACGGCATCTGCAATGCTCCGGCAGCCCAGTTTATATTGACATATTCCGGAACCCTGCACTCCAATTCGATCTGTAAAGGTCGTGCAAGATCGCGGATATCTTCAGGCAATATCTTTATTTGAACATTTTCCGCACCCGGCAATGAACGTTTGAGCGTTGCGGTAATGAACTGCCGGCGGTAATCAACATCCCAGCTGGCAAATGCTCCGCGGTAAATATTGTCGTTGACACCGCGAAATGTCAACTTGGATTTGAATGTGAGCTGATATTTTTGATCGATCACCGCCTGACTGCGGATTTCCAGCATATTTTTTTCCGGCGGGATCACCGGCGTGCGCCGCAGAGTATCTCCGTTTTTGGTGGCACACAAAAAGCTTTTATCCATAGCATAACCGGGCAGCAGATCCGTTGAATTTTCATCCGTCGGATCCATAAGCACCAATTTTCCATCCGGCATTTTCACTCCGGTAACGGCATGATTGAAATAGTTATTCGGTACTTCCAAATCTTTAGGATCGCCAGCCATGAAAAGCACGGTAAACGCCTCAAATCCGGCTTCGCGCAACATCGCTGCCAGCAAGGCGGCTTTATCGCGGCACACGCCATGACGCTGTGCAAAAGTATCTTTTACATCATGCGGCTCATAACCGGGCGCAGTGTTTTCATTGGTTATGCCGGTATAGCGGATCTCTTTGGAAACAAAATCAAACAATGCTCTGACCGCCGCTGCCGGTGTTTTATTGTCAGCAAGACTTTTTGCCTTGGCAGTCAGCTCCGGCGAAACCGCTTGCAAATGCGGTTCGCAAAGCTCATAATACCAACGCGATATACTCTGCCAGTCTTTGGCGGTACTGCACAAAACCCGCATGCTGTGCAGATACCATGGCGGCATATCCGGTTCCGGCAGAACTTGCGGTACATTTTTTGCTTCAAATGTATAAAAAATCCTGTCACCGCGCTTTTCCTGAGTTTTCCGGAGCGTATTTTTCACCTCGTCCTTAACCACAGCCAATGCCAACGGAGATTTTTCCGGAGCTGAAATAACATATTTATAACGCAATACCGGCGCAGTAGATTGCAATATTGTCATATCGCACCATACGTTCTGCATCCGCGGCCGGATCGTTTTGCGCTGCCACTTGCAATGAACAATATCGCCGATCGCCAGATCAGGAATACCTGCACTGAGTATCTTATTTGCCGGATCATATATATTCTGCTGCATATCAGAACTTTCGGTGCTGATTTTTTTCTGCAGCAGCGGTTTTATCACCCGCCCGTCCGGACGGATCACTTCCAGTTCTATTTCAGGCGGCAGATTGTAAAATTCGTTATAATGCAAAGCCAGCGAACGCATCTCCCGGCGGCCCTGATCGGTTTTTATCAGCGTCCATGATTCATCGCTCCGGATGTAAGTGCCGTCCGGGTTGTAGACAACTTCTTCAATCTCATCCAATATTATCGTATCGGCATTTGGATAAGCGGCAAGATCGATCTTGCGCCATTTTTTTGCCGGATCATTTACCGCAACAGTGTTTTTTTCCTGATTTTTTACCGGTTCCGCTGCAGAACCTTCTGATACCGCGCCGCAACCACCGGCAAGCAAACCGGCACTCAAGATAAAGACAGTAATCCAAAACATATTTTTCATAAAGACAACTCCACATCAGATAATAAAAACAAATCTATCCTGATAAAATTTACCCCATATTGACAAAAAAGAAAATTTTTTTGCAGGAATCTTGCAACTTTTATTTGAAAAAACGCGCTATCGGGGTTACATTATTATAATATTAGTTAAAACAATCAGTATAAACTGAAAAAATAAACAAAAAAATAAAGGTTGGTTCATCATGGGTCAGCAACACAACAAGATCATCAAACGCCGCCGTCGCAAGGCATATCTCGCCCGCTGCAAGGCTCGCGTGGCTGCTCTGATCAAGAGCGGTGCCAAACGCAAGTAATCAGGCGTTTGCCGATTCAATTCCGTGAAAGTTGGTTTTTTCGGGGTTGAAAAGAACTCAAGCCCGTCCGTTTTCCGGATGGGCTTTTGTTTTTTCCGTCATATTTTTATCCACAAACAGCTGAATCAGACAGTTATCAAAGATGAAATTTCTGCATCGGGCGATAAATTTTTTATGGGAATTCCCCTGCCCGCTTTGTGATTGCGACAACCGGCGCGGCGGCATGTTCAACACTTTTTGTGTTGACTGTCTGGAAAAACTGCCGCTGTTTCACGGAGTCCGCTGTCCCGGGTGCGGCGGAGAACTTGACGGAATTTTTGACCAATGCAGCCAATGTCTGAAAATGCCCAAGCGGCCGTGGAACAATGCCATGAGCCTTATGAAAATGGAAGATTTGGGCGAAAAAGCGGTTTATGCTTTGAAATTTTCCGGTGTTACCGCCATTGCCAGAGCTGCGGCAGAATTGGCAATTCCCCTGCTTGCTCATCCGGATTTTTCGCAATGCGATATGATTGTACCGGTGCCGCTGCATTGGCAAAGACAAATGCAAAGATCGTACAATCAATCGGAATTGCTGGCAAAAATGCTTGCCAGAGGCATGAAAAAGCCCTGCAAAACACCGTTAAAACGAATCCGTCCGACGCTCCGGCAGGCAACACTTTCGCGCGATGAACGCTTGAAAAACCTGAAAGGTGCATTTACCGTTCCGGAACCGGCAACAGTTGCCAATAAAAAAATTTTACTGGTCGATGATGTTTTAACGACCGGTGCTACATTACATGCCTGTGCGGAAGCGTTGCTGCAGGCGGGTGCGGCATCTGTAAGCGTTTTTACTGTTGCGCGGCGTTAAAGCGGTGTATTTACTCGCTGTCTGATTCCTTTTTCGGCAGATAAACCCGTTTACCGGAAGCATTTATATAATATCTGCCTCCGCGGCTGCCGGTATGGATAACTTTGCCGTCAGCGCGGCGTTCCACGGCTGGCATCTGAACATCGGGGTGTTCTTTTTCCTGTTTGGCGTTTCGGACGGTCTGTGCAAGTTTCCGCCGCTGATTGCGGGTGAAAGTTGCCAGATATTTTGCCGGAAGCTCTTTAGCATCCACTGCCGTTGTGCCTTCCAGATGCGATAAAACAACTTTTCCATTGCCCAGTTCCAGAATATTACTTTTACGCAGAAGTCTGCCGTCAGCTAATTTTACATCAGCCAGATCCTGCAGCCCCATCCGCTGACGGGTGCTGAGAGCAGCTATAAAATTATCCGGCAGATCATCGAGCAGCAAAGTTGCTTTACCTTCGTCATGCAGCACGACTACACAACCGGCAAGCACACGTTGAATTTCAGCATTACTGTATTTTTTTCCATTACCTAACACCAAATCTGCGGCAGAAAGCATACCGCAACTTATAAAAAGCAGAAAAACTCTCATCCATTTATGCATAATAACCTCCATAAAAACAGAAAAAACAACGTCAAAAACTTTATATCCATTTCAAGATACCACAATTTTCGGAGTTTTGCAATAAAATCACTGCAATTTTTCATTTTTTTAACTTTTAAAATTTGCTTTTTCACAAAAGACAGATATATTAAATGCCATTGAGTTGATCTTAATCAACGCTCCGGCATAGCTCAGCGGTAGAGTAGGTGGCTGTTAACCACTTGGTCCCTGGTTCGAATCCAGGTGCCGGAGCCATTTTTATTTTAAATTTATTTAAGAATAAAAATGGATCGGTAAAGCTGGATTTGCGGAATGGGAACATTCCGCATTTTTTGTGTCAACAAAAAACGAACCAAACCCGCAGGGTGGTTCGACCCCGAAGGGGAGCCTGAGCATTTCAGCAAAGCTGAAAGCGCAAGGCAATCCAGGTGTCCTCCGACGCTAAAGCTATGGAGGACAAGCCGGAGCCATTTTTATTTTAAATTTATTTAAGAATAAAAATGGATCGGTAAAGCTGGATTTGCGGAATGGGAACATTCCGCATTTTTTGTGTCAACAAAAAACGAACCAAACCCGCAGGGTGGTTC
>SUVS01000022.1:0-14970 GCA_015061885.1 Lentisphaerota bacterium | reverse complement strand
GCCGGAGCCATTTTTATTTTAAATTTATTTAAGAATAAAAATGGATCGGTAAAGCTGGATTTGCGGAATGGGAACATTCCGCATTTTTTGTGTCAACAAAAAACGAACCAAACCCGCAGGGTGGTTCGACCCCGAAGGGGAGCCTGAGCATTTCAGCAAAGCTGAAAGCGCAAGGCAATCCAGGTGTCCTCCGACGCTGAAGCTATGGAGGACAAGCCGGCATCGCGGCGCAGTTCGTGCCTTGCTGTCGTCGCTCACTCGGTCGAGTACAGTTGTACACTCCCTCGTTCGCTCCCCGCCACAGCGGTGCGGTGTTGCAGAATCCCGCAGCAATACCGGAGCCGTAAAAAAGCCCAAAAAAGAAGCCCGTCAAGACTTCGTCTGCTGAAATATTTATCCGGTCAGTCAGATTTTCTTTTTTGAGAGCGTATCCGGTACAGCCGTTCTGAAAAACCACCTTCTTCGATAAACTTATCCATCTTTTGACGAATAAGTTTTTTCAGCCAGAAAGATGCCACGTTGATAAGCAGTATCGTTGAATTGGCTACAATAACGGATTTTAACGGTAACGAACGGTAACAAACGGTGTTTTGCAAAGATTGTTCAGTTGAGGCAACAAACTCTCTGAACTGTTTAGGGGAAGCGATCTGCAAGGAGATGAATTTTTGAGCAAGCGGATCATCTTTTTTCCATATTACAGCTCCATGCTGGCGTAAATAATCCTGATAATCAAGTTTAAGTTCTTCAAGCGAACCGCGTGCGACATTGTAGAGATTGATCTCCAATTTTGCCGATGTTGCCGCATCGACAGAACCTTCGGCGATATTTTGTCTGCCACTGCGGGCAGCTTGCACCATTTGGTCGCAGGTGCGTGAATTGGCAGGGATATATAATTCAACAAACCGTACAGTTATATCATAAATCAGAGTTGTAAGTTTATATACTTTCAAATTTTCATAACCGCCGGCAGGCCGCAAACTATTTTCAGTTGCCATTTGTTGCCGTTGATTACCGTTCTTAAAGTTATTCATCTTGCGGTCAACTCCAAATAGCGTTTCATCAAATCGGCGACGATCTCCGGCTCGGTCCTGTTTGGAGCATAACCATAGGCTTTCATCACAGCTTTATCGTTGGCTTGATGAGCTTTGCGCGTGTCGGTCAAAAAACTCAACCGATGATATTCTTCAGGAAGATCAGCGAGTTTCAGCACTTCCGGCTCAGCAACTCCTGATACTGTCCGGAGCAAGTTAATCCAAAAAGCGTGAGTTTCGCCTTTTTCATACCCTCTTCCATTCCATTCGGCAGCAAATTTTTTTGCGGCAATGCGCATTTGAGAATCTGTCAGCATATCGAATCATCCCGGCAATTCAGTTACATGTATTGTTGTAATATACTGCAGTTTGCCGTATGTTCAAATTATACTCGCAGTTTTTATCTCTTTTTACTTAATTCAGCGCATCAAGGATTTCGGTTGCGTTGGTGTCGGGCTTGACTTTGGGCATCACTTTTTCGATCATGCCATTTTCGTCTATTATAAAAGTCGTACGCACTACCCCCATGGAAACTTTGCCGTACAGCTTCTTTTCCTGCCAAACACCATAGGCTTTCAGCACTTCAAGTGTCGGGTCGGACAACAAGATAAACGGTAAATTGTATTTTTCGGCAAATTTCCGGTGGCTTTCCACTGAATCTTTGCTTATCCCGATAACGGCTATGTCGCGCTCTCTGAATTCTGCAAAATTCTCCGCAAACGCACATGCCTGACGGGTACATCCCGGGGTGTTGTCTTTGGGATAAAAATACAAAACTGCTTTTTTACCGCGGAAATCTCTCAGCGATACCATATTATTATCAGCATCCGGCAACGTAAAATCCGGCGCAGCATCTGCAACTTTCAACATTTCATATTCCTCATTTTTGAATTTTTCCGCGCAAACGGTAATAATGACTTACCAGCATATCTTCGGGAATATCAAACCCGTGTGTTCCGCAATTTTCTTCAATCAGATGTCCGCCGTGATCCGGCACAAATACCAGCATCCGGTTGTATTCACTGTAATATCGATCCATTGCATTGGCAAGTTGTTCAAAGCGTTCGGCACCCAGCTTTGCCTGTTCGGCACATGCCGGCGAAAAGCAACCGGTTTTGTGCTGCATGGCATCGTAACCGATCATATAACTTACGATCAAATCGTATTTATCCTTGCGTATCAGTTCCAATGTACACTCAAAACTCTGTTCGTCGGTGCGGAACGAGTAATAATCCACATTTCTTTTACGGAAAATCGTATCTATACTGCACGAATTTACCGCTACGATCGCCACATTTTTTCCGGCTTTTGCCATAACATCAAAGAGTGTTTCAACTTCCAGCACCGGCTTTTCATACTTTTGAATACCGTGTACGCAAGGAGCTGCCCCTGTAAAAATCGTGCCGTAACAAACCGGTGTCACACTGGGCATAACTGATACTGAAGGCATACAAAATGGCGCGACTTTTCCGATCTGTTCAAAAACTTCCGGAAAATGTTTTTTCTGATTTTCGCCCATGGCATCACAGCAGAAAAACACCGCCTTTTCCATTGCTTTTTCGCCTATGGTTTTCGCCGCCTGATCCACCACCGGAGCAATCGCAACAGCTCCACATTCCGCCGGTTCGGCTACGCCGAAAAGCTCACAAACCGTAGGTGTCAAATCCCCGATCGAATAATAACGGTCATATTTTTTACGGAATCCATTCAATACTTCTGCTGACTTGCTTTTCATAATGTACCTAACCTGATAAAAGTTTTGTTTTAAATTATATGCTTTGATGGTTTATGCAAATATTTTTTTTGTTTTTCAAGCAAAAATAATGCCGCCCGGAAATATTCTGTTCAAGATATTCCGGACGGCAGATGTTTTTTTAATCGACGGCGATTATTTGCTCAGCAGTTTCAAAAGCTGCGCCGGGTAAGTATCGCCCAGCACGCTGCCCTGCCCTTTCATGTGCGCACCATAAGTTATACTGTCGCCGGTACAGATTATGCCGCTGGTGGGATACTGGTGCTGATCAATGATTTTTTTCAGCTCTGCTGCCAACAATTTATAACCTTTTTCTCCGGGATGGATACCATCATTTCCGCCACCGTTGGCAGGCACGCGTAACAGCGAATCCTTTGCCGCCGGATCACCGGTAAAATGCTTGTGGTAATCCAGCACCGGGAACCCGAACTCCTTACCGAATTTTTTGACATATTCATTCATTTTTTTGATCCGGTTGTTGAGCTGAGCTTTTTCTTCCGGCGATGCCTTGATGTGCTTGTTTGCCACATCTTCCGCACAGGGCGGCAAAGTTATCAATATAACCTTGCATTTCTGAGCTTGAAGTTTTTCGCAGATCTTGCGGTAATGTCCGGCAAACTGTTCGGGTGTCTGCCACTTTTTCTTATAAACCACATCATTGGTACCGATAAGCAATATCAGCAATTTGGGGTTGTAATCAAAAATCACCGGCAGCTGACCCAGCAATTCTTTGCTGCTGAAACCGGATCTGCCGAAATTCATTACCGCAAAATTATTGAGGTTCTGAGCATCCTGTTTGCCGGCGTCAAAGTTAACACTGCCGGCAACCGGTTTAAGAGTATCAACTATCGTTTCGCGTTCATATTTAAATGGTCTGGGGACTTTGATTTTTATTACAGCAACGCGGACATTCTGCGGCTTGGCATTATCCGGCGCGATTCTTGCCCACGGGATCGCCGCAAAAATGCGGTAGCCTTTGCCGGGGAGCACCCGGCTGGAGGTTTTTATATCGCCACGGCTGACCGCCTGATATTTTTCGGCAGTGTAAACCTGATTTGCCGCATCGATCCACAACTGCAGAAATCCGTGTTTTTTGCCACGGTTGATCCGTATTTCCACGCCGTCGTTGTAGTTGGCAAACCCCCTGCCGTCACCGGCATAAACTTTTTCTTTCTGAACTGTTCCTACAAGAATATAAAGGTTTTTGTCATCATAAACTGCCGAATAGCATAGTGATTTATCCGCATTTGCCACCTTTGCCCATTTGGCAGTATCAACCGTATTGACCTGAGGCATCACCGATACTTTCGGCATATCCTGTGCCGCGGCACAAAAGGCTGCAGCAGCGGCAATAAACAATAAAGTTTTTTTCATTTTTCAGTCTCCCTGGAAAAAACAACACCGGTACAATGACCGGTGTTGATAAATATAATTACTCAACTGTCAACTTGATATTGCGCAGCTGCACTTTGGCATTGCGGTCTCTGGAGGAGATCAGAAAACGCAGTTTACCGTATTTTGTCCCCATCCACCAGCGATCGTATCCGGGAGTTCCGGCAGCGGTCTGAATACCGCTTACAGTTACAGAAATCTTTTCCCATTCAGTTGCCGGATCTTTTTCTTTGCACGCAGAATACATACCGGGGCCTTCGCTGTGAAAATGCACCGGCGTACCGGCTTTGTAATCTTTGGTCAGAGGAGCTTTGAGCGTTACTTCCATCGAACCGTCAGCAGCTTGTTCGCCGCAGCCGGCATTGCAAATAACATTCATATCCAAGCCGCTGCAGTTTTTACGGTCATTAAACGACACGCACCAGGTTTTTGCGCCTTTTTTCCAGCGTTTGGGCTGGTTGATGCGGATCGATTTGCTGCCGCTGGCGGCATCGGCGGTCAAAACGGTTTCGCTGTTGCGTTCGCAACGGGCGTGGTGGGGAGAAATGCGTACCATATCTTCATTGAGCGGCCAGAATCCGGCGTAGAAAAAAACCTTCTGTGTTTCCGGAGTCTTGCGAACTTCAAAGCTGAGCGTATATTTTTTTGCCGGATCGACCTTGAAACTTTTGGCATTGCTCAAATCTCTTGAGCCGGGAACTTCCCATACGCCATCAGCTTGGAGTCTGACGAAAGAACCTTTTGCCCAATCTTTGTAAGATTTGATTTCGATGGTTTCAGCGGCACTGAGTGCTGCGGCACTCAAACACAATGCGGCAAACAACATACTCTTTTTCATAAAAAAACCTTCCTTTATAAAATTGATCAATTTCCATCAAAATGCAGTACGATCGTACCATAATTATTTCTTTCGGCAAACCCCTTGTCCATGGGAGACCATACCGAATACTCCACAGGATTGTTGAACCGGACGCGGCAAACATTGCCTTTGACGATCACCGGAGTGCGCTGCATATCAAACCGCAGCAGCTCTATGGGGATCGCTATAAAAATATTTGTTCCCACATTCGGTTCATACTTGGCAAAAGTTGTCACACCGTCGATTTCGCTCATCTGACCGTTGATAAACACTGCATTCTGCCCTTTGGTATCCGCCAGCACCTGAAAGAGTTTGCCATCGGGACGCACCAGCAGAAACTCCATGCGTTCATTGCGGTAAACTTCGGCAAACTTGGCGGTTCCGGAACGGTTCTCGTACAACTTGCATCCGAGATAGATATTTTCAAAATCATGCGCCATAAACACATCTGTCCGGCTGCGCTGAATTGCCCCAGGATCGTTGCCAAGCGGCTGCAGCGGCTCAAGTTTTGTCCAATTCAACCATTCTGCCGGAGTAATTTTTTTCAGCGAAGACGGCTGACTTTTCAGCACTTTGCTGACCAGATCCTGGGGTTTGATCCGCTTTCCGGCGGTTGTCGGCAGCATGGGGTGAATGAAATCTTTGGCGTCTTTGTCGTTGAATTTGAGTATTTCCAATGACAGACTTCTGCCGGATAAAATCCGTGCGGTACCCACCGTAATATATGCTGTACCGTTCCAGTTTTCCGGAGCAAGGCGTTCCAGATCCAGCGAAAACTCTTTGACCGTATCATTATTGATAAAATCGCCCAGTTCCAGATTCATATCTGCTTTGCTGTTGGCCTTGCCCCACGCCGGCTCAGTGCGGCTGTATTGGGTGTTGTACAGCCCCATGCTCAACGCAACGCGTTTGACATATTTGCCGTTGACCTGAAAATCCACGATCAGACCGGCAAAGTTGGTATCGGGTTTGCCCGCACCTTTCCGGATATGACTCAAACTGATCGATTTGCTGTTTTTGAACGTACTGTTCAAACGCACTTTGATCTGCCGGGCATTGTTCAATTCCAGCCCCGCCCATGCACTGTGATACAAATTGATGCTGTCGCGGCGGCTGGTGCCGGAGGTTATGATGAGTTTTTCCGGATCGGCTTTGACGATTGCCGGCGAAAGTTTTTGCTGCATACCGGTGACATCTTCAAATCTGCCGATATGTTCAGCTTTTTCGCTGACACTTACATTACCGTGCTTGACATTGACTTTGGTAATTTGCGTTTTTGCCGGCTGGAAAAGATAAAAAAGCGGTTTGACTGCGGTGCCTTTGCCGCCGAATACCTTCAAAGTTACAGCTTTGCTGCTGCCGGGATAACGCACTTTATAAATTCCGCTCTTGCGCTGCACCGGCAGTCTGACCGGAGTTTTGCCGGTGTAAACATTTATATTGTTGCGCTCAATGGTAATGACTTTATTGCCTTCGCAAACAATATCATTGACCTGAACTTTAGCTGCCGGAGCGACATTTTCAGCTTTAGCTTTGCGGATACTTTTCCAGGTGAGGCGATGTTTGCCTGCCGGAACTTTTATTACTCTGCCTGCGGTGCGGCAAATATCCACCACCCGGCTGTCAACAGCTTTGCCGTTGAGTTTTATATCTGTAAAATCCTGATTTTTGCTGATAAGCAAAACCTCTCCGGGCTGCTTGAAGTCAACGATCCGGCTGTCACCGGTAACGCTGTTGTCATCATCATCGGCTTCATCTCCGGCTTTTATCACTCCCTGCCGGCAGGTGGTGTAAAAACTGTTCTGCACCATATCGTTTATGCTGTAAACTGCCGCCGGAGCTTTGGTAAACAAATATGTACACATCCGGTCTTTGCCCAACTTGCCGGTAATATTCTTGAAAGTACCTTGCGCATTGCCAGAATATACCAGCTGAGTACGGGTCATGGCTGTACCGTCGTGCCAGTTGTATTCACGGTAATTTTTGCGGAGTTCCTCGTCGCTCAAAAGCAGCATATCTTTTTTATCGTTATACACATAATCGATTTTCCAGATATTGATATCGTCTCCGTAATCAAATCCCAGCGTTGCAAGATTGACCGAAACAGGGATATTTGCCGCGCTTTTGCCGCGGTTGATGAAACTGAGCATAATATCCTGCGATTTTTCGCGCTGCACAGCATAAGATTCGACTTCCAGTTTATCATCCAACTTCCAATCCGGCTGATATTTTACGTTGAACGGATAGGTATTTCCGGTCTGATAGACCGCACGCATGACCGGTATGGAGGCACTGACTCCCGGTGCCGGGACCCAGCCCAATGCCAATACCCGGTTGACGTAATCAGTAACTCTTGACCAGTAAAGCGGAATCATGCGCATATCGGGTATACAACGGTTGACCAGCCCCAATCCCCAGGCTATACCGACATAATTGCGCCACAATTCAGGACGCATTTCGTGCGGGCTTTCCATATAATTTATATCAGCATAGGGTTGACCGCTGCCGTTGTAAAAAGTGGCAATATCTTCTGCTGAGGTGCGTTTTTTCAGCTCGCGCCAGAAAAGCACACTGTGGTCATCGCGGGTGATCTGATCACGTTTCCAGTCGATGGTATTGGTCATCTGCGCTTCATCAAGATAGATTACTTTGCCCTGATAATCGTGTACATACCCCATTAAACTTTCTACAAAAAACTTCCGCAATCCGGCATTGTTGAACATGCTCTGATAGTTGTTCGCCAATCCGGGGAAAAGCGAATCTTCGCTGCCGGAACGGTCAAATCTGCGGAACCATTCGGGGTGTTCTTTGTAAATATCAGTGTTGTGAGTAGTTGATACAACTATACCGTAAGATACCGGATATGCACGCCCGGGGGCGGCGGCTTTGTATTTATTCATAAACTCCTGAAATTCTTCAGCAGTTATCGTGCCGCCGTTGAATCCGGTATAACCGTTTTTACTGCGGTAGTCAGCCCAATCCCCCAGCGGAGTGCCCAGCGGCACGATCAAACCCTCGCCGGTCATATCATTCAAATAACGGGTATAATCGACTATGCTCATGGGAGCAACGCAGAAAATATCTTTGATCCATGCCGGACTTTTGGGAACACTTTTGAATTCAGCAGCAATTTCCTTATCTTTCATAAAAATATTATCAAAGAATGTGAACATGTCGCCGATGAACATGTTAAAGCAATCCGTCACGCTGATTTTTCCGCCGTTGGGCAATACATCCAGCGTCCCCAGCCCCATGCGGTATCCTTTGGGCGTGTAGTAAAGACGGTCGGCATATTCGCGGTAATGACCGATCGTACTGTGCCACCAGGGCAGTACCACCGTATCGTTGATCTTGACCCGGTAATGCGAAAAGTTGCCGAGTTTTTCATCCGGATTTATCAGTACCAAGCCTTTGGAACTCTGGCGGTACTCATTGACCGGTCGTTCAGTTTCCACCTGCGGCAGCGGCTTGTAAGGTCCGATATAACCGGCCCCCAGATGCCACAGGTTCTTTTTGAACGATTTGTCAAATTCCATATCGGTCATCGGCAGAATATAACGCTTGACTTTTCCCTGGTTGGTAAAAGTCAATGTCCGACGCAAGCCGTTGTTTTCCTGCCAATAAGTCTTGCTTATGACTATATCGGGCAATTTGCTGTTGGTACAGACAAAAGTCAGCTTGCCGTCTTTTTCACCGGCAGTAAACTTTACCACTTTGTCCTGAGCTTCATAAGCAGTTACATCGCCGGCTTTGCTCATCATTATATAACGGTTTTGAACATTTTCCAAAACCGTGCGGTTCCATCTGTCAATGGATGATTTTATTGCACCATTTTCTTCGTTGAGGATAAAACGCCCTGTCGGTAAAGGCATGACTATATCAGCAGTCAACGCAAACGGCAACGCCGCCAGCAGCAGTACAAAAAATTTGCAATACATTACGATCCAGCTCTTTTACTTTTGCTTATCAGTTTGTAGCATGCGGCGGATCATCAAGACCGGTCCAAACCATAGCACTTGAATCAGAATTGTTTTTGTCGGTCTGACTGAGCTTGTGGGAACGTACTCTGCCGTCTATTGAAAGAATGTTGACCATGCCGTTGTGCGACGGAGCGCAGGTCGCGTGACTTGCGGCACAAGTTTCTGCAATTCTGCTGAAATGGATCTGGTCAAACATCACAGCGTTACCCGGTTCATCTCTGCCTACGACCAAACGCCAGAATTCTGATCGCTTGTAGTATGCAGGAACAGTTTGCCCTTTGGCTGTGATCGTTGACAAATCCTGGGCAAAAAAGTAATAGCTCATGTAGTGACCGCCTGAACCGGCTGCTTTGCCCCAGAATGTACTGTCGGAAGGACATTTGAAGATCGCTTCCGCATCGCGCTGACCGATATGCTCTTTGGCATCATAGGCTTCGCCGAAATAACCGCCGGCAAAAACAATATTTACCTGCGTGTAGTTATTGTCGTGGCTGGTCGTAGCATCGGTAATAATATTGTTGCAGCTCATCCAGATACCGCTGCCGCTGCCGCGCACCGGCAGATAATCTTTGTTGTCACCGGAATACATGTTAAACGCCAGTCCGCACTGCTTGAGTTTTCCGATACAGTTGGCACTTCTTGCGCGTTCTCTGGCAGCTGAAAGTGCGGGCAGCAGCATTGCCGCCAGAATTGCAATGATCGCGATCACGACCAAAAGCTCGATTAAGGTGAATTCAGATTTCTTCATGTCATTCTCCTGTTGTTAAAAAATTGTTTGTTATTTCAATGTAATTATGCTGTATCCGGTGAACTGCGGAACATCTATAACCAGATATTCGCCTTCGCGTTTGGCTGTCAGCTGAATGTGTTCCGGTTCGCTGAAAGCTGTGGTCTTATCGGTTTTGATATACACTTTTGATGGCAGAACAGTCAAATCATCTTCAATGACTTCGCAGCCGTCTGTACGTTTTTCCGGAATGTGCGCTGTCATATGCACAACTTCATTGCCGTTGGGCAATTTATTCAGATAGACCCGGACAAATTTCGGCAGATTTCCGGTTTTTACCAAACGATCCGGCAACATTATTTCCAACGCTTCAGCAAAGGCTTCGCGCAAACTTGCTGCAGCGTATTCCTTGAAACCGTTGAAAATATTGTAACTGAAATGCGCCACCTTGTCATTAACGCTCAAAAACGGGTAATCGATCACACCTGCCGGCGGATTGTAGTATTCAGGATAAACCCCGTCAAAAACATGTTCGATATGCGGTTCCGCCAGCGGATAAACAGTTTTATTGCCCTTGCTGCTGAGCAGTCTGCCGCCGGCATAAATACTCATTTTCATGCCGTCTTTATCCACAAAATAGGTCGGATCATAGCCTTTGGCAGCAACCTCAAGATCCCATTCTTCCAAAAATTCTGAACTGTTTACCCGCATACCTGAATCGCCGGAAGAAATTATCTTGCCGCCGTTGGTAATGTATTCGTGCAGACGCGCTTCCACTTCTGGCGTGATCGTTACGCTGTCGGGCAGTACCAGCAAGCGGTATTTACTCCAATCCGCCGCCAATGTAACAACATCAAACTGGCAATGCAGATCGCAGAGTATGCGCAAAGCTCCGCGCAGCTCTTTTGCCAGATAAATTTCCTGATGGCTTTTCGGAAAAAGTATTGCCATATCGGTCAATGATTCATTATCATCGTAAAACTCGCCGCGCTCCTGCAGCCACGCAAAAATCCGTTCAGATTGCTGCATGACTTTTTCCGGCACTTCACATTCCGGCGGCATATGGTCACCGATATTGGGCCGCATACCGTTGACCAAACCGGTCACCAGCTCCTGCCGGATAGCTTTTTCGCTGCGCAACCCGCCGAAATCGCCCCACAGATTGAATCTTCCGGTCATATTCAAACGCGGATGATTGCCCAAAGTACGCATATAACGGCTCATCAACGGCAGATAATCGTAATCGCAGCCCAGCTTGGTGGGAATACACTCAAAATCCAGATAGGTTCCGCCAAGTGCCAGCTGATTTTCGTAACCGATACCGTTGAAATACAAGAGATAATCCGGATTGATCGCTTTTACTGCCTTGGCAAAGTCTCTGGCAAGTTCGCGGTTGCGGCGCAAAGCAAATTCAGTGACCGCTTCTTCATCGGCCGGATCGATGCCTTCAGCTTTCATTTTTGCCAGACAGCACTCACAGCGGCAGCTTCTGCCCGCCAGACAGTCAACAAAAAAACCTGCCACATCATATTTTTGTGCCACTTCGCAAGCCATAGCAATGATGTGTTCTCTGTAAGGCGTGTTGCCGCAGGCGGTACGGCTGAATGGATTTACAGCATAAATCGGACGCTTATCGGTAGGTACTTCCAACCATTCAGGATGCAGGCGGGTCTCTTCCTGCGATATACCGCCGTTGAAGTAAGCGTTGACTTTGATACCGTATTTTTTGCATGCCGCAACCAGCGTACCGAACAAATCAAAATCAAGTCCGTAATGACGGACGCCGATTTTTGTATCATAGTATGCCATACCCATATTGCAGCGTGCCGGAAAACTCACAAAGTCAATATTGTTGGCTTTGAGCCGGGCGGCAAAAGCATCGGCATCAAAATTTCTGCCGATATTTTTCAGCATCGGACTGGTATGAAAATCATAAAAAAGCGCGTATTTAGGATAGTAAACCATAATCGTCACCTCACAGAATAATCGTTAAAATCCACGTTCCAGCCACTGATTTCCAAAGCCCCGTCAAGTCGGGATTTACCGGAAAATCTGACCTCAACCTCTCGTTTTTCGCCGGGCAGAAGATCAATGTAGTTATCCATAAAATAGTGTTCGTCGATCTCCACATCGGTCAAACGCAATCTGACACCGGCAGCAACTGTTTTACCGGCATTTTCAAGTGTAATGCGGGCAATATCGCCATCATTGGCAACATTTATCAGCTTGACATCGGCTTTTTCAAGTTTGAAAAGTTCCTTGAAATCCGGCACCCCGTAATGACGGGTATCCATGAAAATTTCGTTACCGTCAGCATCAAAGAGTTCCAGCCGGATAAATATGATTTTATCATCAGCAGAAACGGCAAATTTCACCTCATCAACTTGCGTGGTATACATCGGATAATTTGCTGAAAAACTCTTTTCGTAACAGACTTTGCCGTAAGCATTGACCGCTTTGATCCTGCCGGAAAACACTCCGGCTGCGTCACAGGTAACAAAGGCTTTTCCGCTGTATTCGCCGCTGCTTAAGCACCATGAATCATCTTCCAGACTTACGATTGCCGGTTTGTTGACCCGCGCCGTGTAGTAATGGGCGATCTTAGGCACATGATAGTAGTCGACAATGCTGTACGAAAATGTGGGCCACGGTTCGTTGTACTGCCAGAAAACACACCCGGAACTTTCCGGCATATAACGGCGGTAACGCGCCATAAGGTAACTTAACACATCCCCCTGAGCCAACATGGAACTCTGGCAATATTCGCGCCGGTTTGCCGGAGCAAATGCCGCCCACTGGTGCTGCAGACCTTTGTATTGATCCAGCTGCAAAAAGTGGAAACGGCAAACCTGACTGTCCGGAAAATCTGCATTTTCCGGAATAAACTTCAACGCGGATTCTTCTTCCAGACTGCCGTTGCAGCCGATTTCGCTGGCAAAATTGCGGAAGTGGGTGTTGTAAAAATTGTGCTGTCTGAAATACCACGGACCATGATGACGCTCTCCGGGACGGGATCGGTCGGGACTGGTCACATGATATTCCAGATGCGGCGTCAGCTCCTCTGCCAGTTTTTTGTACTGCATGAGCATGGGGCTTGCCGGATCTTCGCCGTAATACTGCAGTTCATTACCGCCGCAGATCATGGATATGCAAACATGGCTGCGGATCTTTTTCAGCACAGCCGTACCTTCGCGGTAAAGTTCGGCAAGATATTTGCCGTTCTGAGGATATTCGCTGCAGGCATGCATAAATTCCTGATGCACAAGCATACCGTAACGGTCGCAAAGATCGTAAAAAATATTTTTTTCGATGATCCCGCCGCCCCAGATGCGGAAGTAATTGAAGTTTGCCTCTTTCGCCAGCCGGATCAACCGCTCGTAATCTTCTGCTTTGGCTTCGGAAATCAACAAATCAGCCGGCACCCAGTTGGTTCCACGCACAAAAATCTCTTTGCCGTTGATGGTATATGTCAGAGCATAAGCATCGGGGTGACTGCCGGGATTGCGGCGCATTTCAATAGTCCGGAACCCCACTTGCATAACTTTTTCCACTCCGGTAAAGCTGATCTTGAGTGTATACAGATCAGGCGAACCGTAATTATTCGGATACCACTGTTTCGCCCCCGGACAATCCAGCTGCAAGGTGTGTTTGTTCGCGCCATGTTTGAGTTGCAAAGTGTGTTCAAATGTGTAAGATTTCCCGGTAAAGTTCAAAGGCGAAAGTTCAACTTTTACCGTTTCACTCATATCATGTTCCGCTGCCAGCTCCAGAACCAGAACCGCCTGATCTTTTTCGCCCCGGAAAAATGCATCGATTATATAACCGTCATTACTCCCGAAAAGCGTCACATCATCCATGATTCCGGAAGTTAGCAGACGACGCGACCAATCCCAGCCGTAACTCATTGGAGAACGGTGAAAATAAGCAAATTCTGCCGGCCGGTCATGAAAATGCGCAGGAGACGCCGGTTTGATCGGCTCAAAAACCACCGCCAGAATATTTTCTTTATCGCGGTTTACCTCTCTGGTTATATCAAACTCCGCTGCCATAAATGCGGATGTATGCCAGCCCAAACGGTTGCCGTTGAGCCATACGGTACAATCGTAATCAAGCATTTCAAAACGTATCCGCAGCCGCTTTGCCTGACGCAGATTTTCCGGCAGGAAAAAGTGTTTGCGGAACGCCCACGATTTGCTTTCCGCCCAAACCGAACGCTCCAGATTGAATCCGTACATTATGTCGCCGATTTCGCCGTTTTCCATAAGTACCGACCGGTCGCAGCCGGGGATCGTTGCCCGGTAATCGGCCTGCGCCAGTGCCCTGCCCGGCAGACCGATAAAATTTGCCGCGACAGCTCCCTGCATACTCATATTTTCGATGGTGTGCGGAGATGTTGCCTGAAGATTGTCATCTTCCGTGCTTATAAAAAAGCCCGCTTCCCAATCATTGCCGTTAAGCGAAAATTGCATAAAATAAAAACCTTTCCCGTCTTAAAACCAAAAGCAACAGTAATTATACAACAACTTCAGCAAAATGTCAAGAGGAAAAATATTTTTTTTGATATTTTACGCATGATTTACTTTGTAAATCGCCTGGCTTTTATCCGGTCATTGGGCAACACTTTTACGGAACCGCTGCAGAGAAAAACCAAACAGCACGGCACCGATCAGAAAGAGCTTCAAAAACGGCACCCAGACCACCTCGATCCCTGCCCCGCGGAAAAGTATCGCCTGACAGAAATTGACAAAATGGGTCGTCGGAGCCACTTCCATAACTCTCTGCACCCAAACCGGCATGCTTTCCATTGGCGTCGAACCGCCGGAAAGCATTTGCATCGGCAGCAATACCAGAATCAGCAGCATCCCCAACTGAGGCATATTCTGCGCCACGCAGGCAAGAAAGATCCCCAGCGAAGTAACCGCAAACAAATGCAAAGCAACACCCGTACTGAAAAGCCACACTGATCCGTTGATCGGCACATGCATGACCTGCATGATAACCACGATCACAGAAATAACCGATGCTGCAAGCACCACCAGCATCATCGACCAAATCTTGGAAAACATGATCTCAAAAGAGGTTACCGGCATGACCAGCAAATGCTCAAGCGTACCGTTTTCACGTTCACGGATCAATGCAGCCCCGGTCAGAATGATCGCCAGCATGGTTATATTGCTGACCAGCTGCATAATAGTTTTGAACCAGCTCTGGGTCAAAACTATTATGCA
>SUVS01000021.1 GCA_015061885.1 Lentisphaerota bacterium | reverse complement strand
GAACGAAGTGAGCGCAAGCAAGCAAGCAAGCAAGCAAGCAAGCAAGCAAGCAAGCAAGCAAGCAAGCAAGCAAGCAAGCAAGCAAGCAAGCAAGCAAGCAAGCAAGCAAGCAAGCAAGCAAGCAAGCCTTTATTTATAATAAAGGCTTGCTTTAATCCAACCGAAGTTTTTTCGGTCGCCCAATCGGCAAAATTTCCAATATTCAAGACACAGGATTTTTGTGCCTTGAAAAACAATATAAAACCAATATCGCAGCCGCAATTTCCAACAACGGAGTGTTGCGGCTGTTTTTTATTAATTTAACTTGGAGGTAACTATGCGAATTATTGCATTAGCAGATGCACAGTCCAGAGGAAAAAGTACAAGCATTAAATTAGCAAAAGAAATGTTTATAAAAAATTTCTTCTCAAAAAGTCCTATTGAATTTGCCAATGGCACCGAAGATGACTCGTATGATATTCGGATAGCGATTAAATTGGCAGATGGATACAGAATTGCATTTTGCAGTGGTGGCGATGATGCTGCAGTTGTCGCAGAAAATTACCAATTTGCTGTACACAACCAATGTAATCTTTTGGTTACAGCAGCAAGAGGTCCTTCGAGGAGTGATAGTTGGCATAAAATAGCACAGCTTATACATTACACTCCGGGCAATGATGGAGTACTGGTAAAAGCTATTGATTTTTGGCGGGGGGATTCTCCTTTATTTTTAGACACCGCAAATAAGCATAAAAAAATGAGTGAATTAACGGCAAAGCATTTAATAAATATCATAGAATATGCGCTATCCAACTCATAATATAAAAATATCTTAAGTGATTTATAAAACATAAAATTTAGGTAATATATGTCAGTAAAGGTTTACTATTCAGGAGCTTTAGTTTCGTCAAGAGCAAGTATTGATCTGAAGTCGCTTGGGCACGAAAGTGAAATGATTATTAGTAGCGGTGGTGTGGCGAACCGTACACGTATAGTAAGTGGGGGTGCCATATATATATCCAATGGAGGCGTGGCTAACAGTACTAGTATTAGCTGCGGAGAACATCATGCTAATGGTCATTGTGGCGGAGTATGGGGGAGCATGGTCATTTTTAGTGGCGGAACGGCGAATATAACTAAAATCGACCACGGTTCTTGCGACATCTCCAGCGGTGGTGTAGCGAACAGTACTACCATCTACGAAGGCAGGCTGTACATCTCCTCTGGTGGTGTTGCGAACCACACTTCCGTCAGACATAGCGACGGATTTATGTGTATCTACAGCGGTGGCGTAGCTAACTATACTGAAGTCATTCGTGCCAGCAGTAACTTTCTAGGCCGCCATGGAATGTACATATCCGGTGGCGTAGCAAATAGTACTACCGTCAGATCCGGCGGAGAATTGATAGTCTGCGGCGGCGGAACGGCGAACATTACCACAATGTACAACGGCAGTATGCACATCTGCGGTGGCGGCGTTGCGAACAGTACTACCGTCAACAGAAGTGGCACCATGTACATCTACAACGGTGGCGTTGCGAACAGTACTACCGTCAATGAATACGGCAAAATGTACATCGACAGCGGTTGCGTGGCAACTGAAATTATTGAAAATGGAGGTTATGTAAGAGTTGTCAAATGTGCAAATGTAACTTTTGCCTCCAATACAATTACCGGATTGACTTTATCATCACATGCGATGACGGTGCACTCTAACACAGTGGCGAGCAGTACTACTATCTACAGAAGAGGCACCATGGTCATCTACAGCGGCGGCGTTGCGAACAGTACTACCGTCAATGAATACGGCGAAATGGACATCGGCAACGGCGGCGTTGCGAACAGTACTACCGTCAATGAATACGGCAAAATGGACATCGGCAACGGCGGCGTTGCGAACAGTACTACCGTCAATGAATACGGCAAAATGTACATCGGCAGCGGCGGAGTACATCATGGCAGTCTATTTTTGGGTTCTAAATGTGAAGTCCATGCTTCAGTAGGAAGTATTATTGATTTTACAGTCTCTAACAGTAGTACAACCGATACTTATTTAATTAATGATCTCTCTTTGATTCACGGAACTCCGACTTATACTATTACTGTTTCTGCAAATCAGGAAATCGGTACTTACAAACTTGCCAGAGGTGTAGAAGATTTCAATGAAATTCTTACCATTATGGATAGTAATGTTGTATATGGCAATATTTCTGTCAATGGTTATAAACTTGTCTATAATGACAAATCATATCAGCTTAAAGCACATGACGGCGATTTGACTTTGACAATTGATAAGCTAGATATTCAGAATACCGGATTGATGGTAAAAGCCGATATAACCAATATAACTAATAAAAATGTAATGGTAACGGCAACGTTCAGCAGCAGTATTACCCAAAAAGAATACAGCGTTGATAACAAAAACTGGAAAAACTATACTTCAGGAATTGTTATGCATGAAAACGGTGCGGTTTACTTTCGCGGTACTGATAAAAATGGCGTTGCTACGGATGTTATAAGTTATCAGGTTACAAATATTGACAAAATTGTACCGGTACTCAGTGGGGATATTGTTGTGACCGAAAACGGTTATTTTATATCTTTTGCAGGAGAAGATTCCAATGGTATTGCTAAATACAAACTGAAGTATTCGGCTGATGGCAAAAATTACATGGAATACAGCGGTAATATTACCGGAAATTCAGTGGAAATCAGTGATGTTGGAGAAATAAAATATTTTAAGATTCAGGCAATAGATAATGCAGGCAACGAATCTATTTGGAAAAAGATTATAATACCGGCAATTGGTGTTGATAATTCAGAAGAATATATCTTTATCAGTAGTAAATACTCTGAAAAAACTACCGGTAAAAAGCAGAACGATATCTCTTTGATTTATGGCAGTAATGCTTTTGCTTCATTGAAGTATGCTGGAGATACTGCAGGAAAAACTGTAATTCTGGTCGATAGCAAAAATTCCGGTAATTATTTTAATAAAGGCACTGTTGCCGGAACTGCGGTTGCTCCGCTAATCAAGGCAACAGACAACTCTTCCTGTTATAAGCTGACCACCACAGCCAAAGGTACTTTGAATATTTCTCAAGATACCGGATCTACTGAGTTTCTACGGTTTGCCACGGTCAATGTTACTGGGGCTAAGGTGGGATGCGTCAGCGGCGGAAACTCTTCCTGCAGCGAAGAGTTGAAGACCATCGTCAACAAAAAAAGCGTGGTTACTGATACAGCTAGGAATACTTATTCGTTGAGTGCGTCCGGTAAAGCGGTGCTTGCCGACGGGGCTTCGGTTTCAATGCTTGAAGGTTATAAAAATGTAACGCTGACTAATGCTTCAGTTGGCACTGTGGGGAACTATATCAGCAAGGACTCATGGAGTGATACATTTACAGTCGATAAGGAGTCAGAGGAAGTTGTTTCCCGCAAGTTTGCTTTGATTTATTCTGAAAATACTGTTGGAACTTTCAAAGCAACAGCCTCCACGGTGGGTGATGTTACCGGGTTTGTAACAGTTAATTTGAAAGATGTGTTCAGTACCGGGGATTTTCGTCGGGTGGATGCTGATGGCGCCGCTTACAGAACCGTAAAGGAGGCACTCAATATCAAAAGAATCAAATACTCATGGGAGATTAAAGGTAGTTATTCAATGACCGAAACATTTATCCGTGCAGGAAAATTCACCGCCGCCGGTTCAACCGTAGGCGATATTGAAAACTTTTCCACGGTAATGCTGGATGGCTCTGCTGCTGAAAACATCAGCAACATTGCCGAAGTCAAGCGGGTAACCACCGGCACCGCCACATGGTATAACATACTTGCCGATGCTGAAAGGGATGACATTTTAAGCACTGCTGAATACAACAATCCCGAAGCTTACGCCATTGACTTGAGCAATTTTGCAATGGATGATCCGGAGGAAAAAAACTCGCTCAATGGTTCTGTAACCTTGAAAAACGGTGCTTTGGCTGAAAGTATCTCCAACTTCAAGAGCGTAACCATGACCGCTTCGGAAGTTGGCAGCATTGAAAATGTTACCAAAGTAACTGTCAACAAGGGCGACAGCTCCATCGGTTCGTACATCGGCACTGCGGGTAATGACACCTTTACCATTGCCAAGGGCGCGGTGCTGACCGCTGACAAGATCAATCTGGGGAACGCTGGCAAAGATACGCTGGCGATCAATGGTACATTGATTCTGACCGGTACCGAAGTCGTTGCCGATAAGTTCACTGGTAAAGGCGAAATCGCAGTAGTGGATTCGCTCTTTGATGATGTAAGTGTAGATTTTGCCAACCTCCTGAATGTGGGGGCAACGGCTGATAACTTCCGCGGAACCGCCTACGAAAACGCCGACGATAGTGCCAAGAAAGCCGTAAAATGGGATGGAAAAACCGAATACAACGGCTGGCTGGGCGATTGGAGTGGAGCCAAAGAAGGCAGCGACGAAGTAGACTACATAAAGTTCAAAGCCGCAGAAAACGCACAACTCACAGTAAGTGGCGATGTAGATTGGGTATTGCTCGACAAAAAAGGCAATGAAATCCAAGAGATCGCAGCGGGTGTGGAGTATACAATCCAGATAACCAACAAGAAAGAAGGAAGCACAAGCTACACCATCGAACTTGCGTAAAACCCAAGAAACAAAACAGGCGGCAAAGGAAACTCTGCCGCCACATCAGTACAAAAAGTATGGCGTTGCAAAACTTGGAAAGTTGAGCAACGCCATATTTATTTATTCAAATATAAATATAGCAATAGAATAAAATCAATAAGTAGGACTGGTCGCCGCGTATGCTGTTGGCAAACAAAATCAACCGTTTGGCAACAACCAGAATCAGTGGAGTTAAACAACTAAAAACATTAAGGGCATTTATCTTTTTGAAAATCAAAAAGATAAATGCCAATAAAAGATTTGGAGCCGGCTTCATTTTATTACGCCGTGCCAAGAAAGGGTGATGGGGTTTGGGGAAGAGGGAAAGAACCTTCCCTGAAAAGTTTTTTCCCTCTTCCCCAAGTTTCACTATCAGCCTTCAGCACAAAAAAAAGGACTGTTGCAATTTCTTGCAACAGCCCTTGATTGGCTTTTCAGCTTACAAATGCTTATTCAGCCTTGGCTTCTTCGGCTTTCGCAGCAGCGACAAACTTCAGAATGCACATTTCGCAAGCATCGCCGCGGCGTTTGCCCAGCTTGATGATGCTGGTGTAACCACCCTGACGGCCTTCATAAGCCGGGGCGATTTCAGCAAACAGCTTGGCAACCATATCAGCCTTACGCAGGGTGCTGATAGCCAAACGGCGGTGATGCAAATCACCTTTTTTGCCCAAAGTGACCATCTTTTCCGCAACGCGGCGGGCTTCACGGGCCTTGACCAGCGAAGTGGTGATCTGACCATGTTCGATCAGACTGCAAACCATATTCGCAAGCATGGCAGCACGATGGGCTCCGGTACGACCGATCTTGAATGTATGAACGCGATGACGCATTTTACTTTTCCTCCTGCTCTTCCTCGGGCTCCAGACGCACCTTGGCGGATTCAAGTTCCAGTGCCGCCAGAAGCGTATCACTGAAGGTCATGCCGAGGCTCAGACCGAGTTTGTCGATTTTTTCTTTGATTTCGTCGAGCGACTTCTTACCGAAATTACGATATTTGAGCATCCGGCTTTCGGATTTAGTGCAAAGCTCGCCGATAAGTTTGATATTGGCATTGTTCAGGCAGTTCATAGCACGGACAGAAAGATCCAGTGTATCAACATCCTGTGCGAGCAGCTTGAAGACCTTGAGATCTTCTTCGCTCATCATTTCCCGGGCATCCTTTTCCACCGGCTGACCGCCCAGGAATACCTGCAAGTGATCCTTGAGGATCTGTGCGGCATTTTCCAATGCGGCTTCCGGAGTGATGCTGCCATCAGTCCAGATTTCGATTTCCAGACTGTCCATTTCGGTTTCTTCACCCACACGGGCTGCACCCACATGATAGTTCACATGAGTTACCGGACTGAACAGACAATCGATCGGAATCGTACCGATAGAACGGGTTGCTGCGGCTTTTTCCACCGGCAGATAGCCCTTGCCCTTGACCACGTCGATTTCGGCACGGAAAGGCACATTTTTATCGAGCGTACAGATGACCTGCTCGGGGTTCAACACTTCGACGGTACCATCAGTGATGATGTCGCCGGCGGTTACTTCTCCAGCCTTGTCCTTGCGGATTTCAAGGGTCTTCTGCACATCGCCATGCAGACAAAGCCGGACATTTTTGAGATTGAGGACGATATCTGTAATATCCTCGACCACATTGGGCAGCGATGCGAATTCATGAGCCGCTCCGTCAATACGGAGTGCAGAAATCGCCGAGCCCTCCATTGAGGAGAGCAATACCCGCCGCAGTGAGTTGCCCAGCGTCTGACCGAACCCGCTCTGGAACGGCGCGGCAGTGAATTTCGCATAACGCGTCGTTGCAGTAGATTCGTCTATAACAAGGGCTTGCGGCATCGGGAATGAAGCTGCTAAGGTCATGTTTTTCCTCCAGCGTTTTATATCTTAAACAAATAGCTATGTATCTCTCAAAACCAGTTCTCCGCACCGTGCGGAGAACACTCACGCATCCAGCGCACCGTCAGATACGGCGGCGTTTCGGAGGACGGCAGCCGTTGTGCGGCACAGGCGTAATATCTTTGATTACGCTGATTTCCATACCGGCGGCAACGATTCCGCGGACAGCGGATTCACGACCGGCACCGGTACCCTTGATCCGGACTTCGACTTCCTTCATGCCAAGCAGCTGTGCTTTCTTGGCAGCATCGCCGGCGATAACCTGGGCAGCGTAAGCGGTACTCTTGCGGGAGCCTTTGAAACCGTTCTTACCGCCGGTTGACCAGCAAATGACATTACCGTGCAAGTCGGTGATGGTAACTTTAGTGTTATTGAACGTACTCAACACATACACGATACCGGCCGGGATATAACGGCCGCTCTTGCTGCGCTGCTTGACATCCTTTACTGCGGTTTCGGCGGCGGCTTCCACTGCGGGAGCGGCGTTCTCAACCTGAGTATTCAATTCTTCAGCCATGATCTGAAAATTTCCTTCGATATTTGACTAAACTTCCAGTGTGCCTGTTCCATCTTTTCAAGCGGAACTCAACCATTACTCAAGCACACTTGCTCAATTCCGTATTCAGCGGATTACTTCGCCAAACGACGTGCGGTTTTATCACGGATGGCACCGACTGTCGCACGCTTACCTTTGCGGGTACGGGCGTTGGTCTTGGTCCGCTGACCGTGAACCGGCAGATGACGGCGGTGACGGATGCCGCGGTAGCAGTTGATCTGCTGAAGACGGCGGATGTCGGCCATGATTTGACGACGCAAATCACCTTCTACCATGATTTCATTCTGAAGCATGACGGTGATTGCTGCAATGTGTTCATCAGTAAGATCCTTGGCACGGATCTCCGGATCGATGTTGAGCTTGGTGACAATCTGCTTGGCTATTGCCGGGCCGATGCCATAAAGATAGCGCAACGCAAATTCGACTTTTTTATTGCCGGGGATGTCAACCCCAATGATACGAGGCATAATCTCTTATTCCTTACATTAGATCGGTTGTACTTCAGCCCTGACGCTGTTTGTGACGGGGATTGCGGGAACAGATCACATAGATCACGCCCCGGCGTTTTACCACCTGGCAGTATTCGCATCTGCGCTTTACCGACGCTCTCACTTTCATAGTGAAAATCTCCATTTTTTGCGAAAATTAAGCGACAACAAAACCCCGACTGCACCATTCCCTCCTGTAAATTACACCCTTTCGAGGTGATCCACACTCAAGATAGTGGTCGGCGTTCACTTGTTCAACGGTCAGTCACGAGCGGTGGAAAGTTGTCGATATGACAACCGGAACAAGCACGAGATATAATATACTACAAACAAGCAATATTGCAAATCATACAAATAAGATTTTTTAAAAATATTCAGCACTGCCGATTGTAAGATGCAACTGACAAGGCTGGATTTTGGGCTGTTACATCGCAAAAGATGCAACTGAATTTACCCGGCAGGTGATGAGCTTCCGACAGTTTAATGCCGAGTTCCGCAGTACAATGCAAAAGGAATTCAACTCCGGGCGGGACAGTCCGGAAAATTCGCAGAATTGGTCCGCAGACTCAACGCCGGATAGATACTCTCTATTTGCCGGGATTAAAAAAAGAACATGACCGAAATTTTCTGTCTGTTAGTGGCAGTCGATCATGTTGCCAGCGAAAATGAGCAGGCAATCATCCGGTTTGCCAAAGAGAAATTCCAGAAAATTTCCAACACCTACAAAACGATCTGCACAGCCGGAAATATGCAGTAACCGGTCATTTTTCCGCCACATAAAATGGCGTTGAATTCATGACCGTCAGTTCGTTTTCGCCGGTAAGTTCCACCCGGATAAACTTTTCGGCATTGTGCGGGGGCAGAATGTAATCTTTATCAATGCGGTGCATATCAGGATTATCACGCACGATTATTTGGTCATCAGCAAAAATCCGCACTTCTTTGATGTTGCCCTGATCGACAGTGGCGGTAACATGAACGGTCTTTTCGCCGTTTGCGGGGATCTCGCTGCCGGGAAGAACGCCGTTGCAGGTTATATCGCCTTCACTGAATCCGGTAGCGGCAATGGTATGACCGCTGCGGATAGCCTTGACCACGCTGTCGCGGCAGGGTTTGCCGTCGGCCAGATAAACCATATTTACCGCCGGATTATCCACTATCCGCTGAAAACCGAACAAATCCACCGAGTTCATAATTGCAATTCTGCCGCCGGCAAGATAAAATTCCTCAATAGGGGTGTTCTGCAAAGACTTCATCGGCTCCATATCCACGCCGTCGTAATCATAATCGAACCAATACTTTGCCTTCCCCGGATGAGTGGCAACTGCGGCACCATTCTTCCTGTGCACATAATCCAACGCCTTCTTCAAATAAGCATCAATCTCCTCATCCGAGAAAAGGCTCCTGGTAAATTCCTGCGTGTAGGCATCGTGATCAACACCAACAACTACCATGTGGTAACAGTTGTGGCTGATGTGATCGTTGGAATCGTTCCAGTTGAACGGGTGATACTCCTGACCATCGAGGAAAAGCACTTTATCGTCCGAATATTTTCCGGGATCCAGTTTTCCGTCATACGGGGCGGCATCTTTTACCGCAAAGGCACAAATATCATAATCCATATACCGCATCATGGCGTTCATCGTACCGGGGGCACTGTCGCAGCCGAACCAATCCAGCGAATGCATGTGGATCGTCAATTTATAATTGCGTTTGCCTTCGGCGATGGAACCTTTTTCTATCACCGGCAGCGGAGTATTGTGCTTGAACGCCTCAAAATACCACATTATGTTACGCAAGAATTTTTTCCAGAACGCCAGACAGCGTCCGGCACCTTCGTCCAGCACTTCCGGCACCAATATCTGCGAAATAAAATACATGCCGTTGCCGACTTTGCCCTGCAATATAAGCGAACCGTCTTTGACTGCCGGATCCATGTAGGAACCGAGAACGCCCCACTTTTCGTTGGCAAGAAAACATGACAAAGCGGCAGTTTCCACAGTTTCCGGCTTATGCTCCGGGTCGCTGACCAGCGGAAAACTGTTGACTTGTATTTTCCAGCCCAGCAATTCATCGCCGGTGATTTTTTCCGGATACTCAAACAGAACCTTCCCCTTATCTTCCAGCCACGGCATCATATAGCACATGTGTTTGCGTTTGAGCCGTACAGTCGGCACATAACGGTGGATAAGTTGCGTATAGCCCAATTCATGCGGCAAAAAATACGGTGCCCAGCGTTCATAATTCTGGTGCATAAACCATATTATACCGCCGCGGGCGACCCAGTCGCGGATATAAATTTCGTCATTTTCAATATAATCATTGAATCCGTTTTGTTCGATGATGACCAAATCAAGATTTTCAAGATAATTTTTTTGGGAATAGTCGATTTTTTCGACCTCGACCCCCTGCTCCCGGATAAATTCAATAAAACACCATTGCGGGCGTGACCAATGCTCAAAATAACCTATACGCATAACAGCTCCATATCAAATCAAATTTCAAGATAAAGTGAGTTCTATTAATTAACATATAGCACTCTGCGGCAAAATCAATATTAAAAAAGGTATTTTCAAAAGTTATTCAAAACAAGAGCAAAGAGCAGAACCGCAGAGCTGTTGGTATGCAGAAAATATTTGCATAAATAGAGACTGTACTGTATATTTTATGTGTAATATCCAAGTTTTAAATTGCAGATTTTCAAGGAGCGGCTTTTATGCAGAAAAAATCTACTGTTGCCGAAGTCTGGCAGCGTAAATATCCCGAACAGGTGGTTCTGGCGATCACCCGTGCCGACGACGGCAGAACCAATGTCATGGCTGTCGGCTGGGTGGCGATCGTTTCCGACGAGCCGGCTATGTATATGCTGGGCATTGATGACAATGCCTACACATTGGAGCTTATCCGCAAAAACAAAGAATTTGTCATAGCTTTTCCCGGCAAAGCCATGGCAAAGGAAACTCTCTATTTCGGCACAGTTCACGGCCATGATATTGACAAAGGCAAAGCCAGCGGGCTGAAGTTTGAGCCTGCCGAAAAAGTCAACGCCCCGCTGCTTGCCGATGCGGTGACAAATATTGAGTGCAAACTCGTTACCGAATACCGCCCCGGAAACTGTCCGCTGGTGATCGGCGAAGTTATTGCATGCCATGTCAATACCGATGAAAATATCAAACGCCTCATCAATGCCGGTACAGGATACGATCTGCAATGAAAATCACCCTTCTGGTCGATCAGCAGGAGCATGAAACGCTCCAAAGTGAATTCGGCTTGTCCATGCTGCTGGAAGATGCCGCCGGGAATTTCCTTTTTGATACCGGAACAGACAGTGCATTGGTCAACAATCTGAAAACTTTGAATATTCAGCCTGAAATGGTTGAAAATGTAATACTGTCGCATGGTCATTACGACCACACCGGCGGATTGGCTTATCTTACACCGCAAAAAATTTTCTGTAACAGGCAGGTAACTCAAGAGCATTACAGTTACCACAACAAAGATGATATACACAATATTTCCATGCCGGAAAACGCACAGCAAGTTTGGCGGCAAACCCCCGGAGTTTATATAGAAAAATTCACTCAAATCGCGGAAAATATCCACCTTTCCGGCCCGATCCCACGCCGCAGCTTTGAGGATTGCGGCGGCAGATTTTTCCTCGACGAAGCGTGTACCGTACCTGATATTATTGCAGACGAACAGGCATTGCTCACAACAGATGGCATACTTATTTCCGGCTGTTGTCATGCCGGAATCATCAACACACTTGAATACTGCCGGGAAGTTCATCCGGAAATCACCGTTCACACCATAATCGGCGGATTGCATTTACGCCACGCCGCCCAGGAACGCTTGCAGACAACCGCCGATTACATACGCAAAAACAATATAAAAACGCTCATTTTGATGCACTGCACCGGGCAAAACGCCATAGAATATCTGCAAAACGCCCTGCCCGCTTGCCGGATAGACTCCATGAAACTGGGCGAAAGCATAATTCTGTAATAAGTTTATTGCAAAATTACGGGGCTGTTGCCAAACGGTTGATGCAGTTTGCCAACAGCCCCATTTATTTTAAGAGCAAAAGAAGTTATTTCTTTATTTCGGTGATTTTCACATCGTCTATCCATACGGTGCCGGAGGCACTGTTCAGATAAAACCGCATGTAGGCCCGGTGGGGGTTGTTGGTTTTGCCGGTGGTCTTTACGCGGTATTTCAGGCGTGTCCAGTTACTGCTGCCGCACAGACCTCCTTTCGGGAACCAGGCATTTTTTTCCACATTTATATTTACCAGCACACCGCCGCCGCTGCTGCGGGGAGAACGCTTTACATTTTTGTACTTCACCAGACAGCTTATTTCGTATTCGCTGTCGGGCTTGAGTCTGGGCAGATACTGGCAGAAATAGAGCATTTTATCGTCGGTGGGATTGACCATTTTCATGCTTGCCGGATAACTGACAAACTCTCTGGTATCGCGTTCAATGATCTGGCCGGCAGGCAGTTTGGCCCCGTGGAACCATTTGCCCAGCCAGCGGTCACGCTTGGGGGCGGCAAAGTCGCCATTATCAACAAAACTTGCACTATCGGATTTTTTGATGATCCTTCCGAAGTTTTCCACATCGTTGAACCGTTTGGCAAACGGACTCCAGATGTAAAGCGACACATAATCCTTGTTGACCTTCAGCTGCCGGTTGCGGGTAAAGTTGAATTTGGCTTTATTTACATCAAAGCCTTTCAACTGCTTGAGCGGTATGCTCAATGCCGCCCGGTAGCCTTTTTTCGAGCGGGTAACACTGCTGTAAACGCCCGCTTTGATCGTGCCGGTGTGTTTGGCAATGTTGCCTTCCAATCTTGAATAATTGATCGTTTTGGAGTTTTGAGTATTGAGTATGATCTGGTAGAAGTTTTTATTGTCGCCATTGGGGTTGATAAAGACTTCCACACTGCTGTCCTGCCAGACATTCGGGTCGTTGAACTGGCGTTTGGTGGCATTGATATTGTCGAAATCAGGTTCGTCGCACTCAAAGACTATCCGCAGATTGCCGTCACCGATATTCACGGTAACTTTGGTATCAACATGTTCGCTCTTTTCCGAATATTTGCCGAAAAATTTGAATGCTCCGAGATATAACGGCTTGCCCAGTTCAAAACCGAAATCACTTACCGCATCGGACATTTCCATATATTTTTTGCGGGCATTCATCAACGGTTCCAGCCATTCGCGGCGGAAAAGTTTTACACGGGCATTGGCCATACGGTCACCGGCAGTGAGCTTTTCGGCTTCGTCAAAACGCCGGCGGAAGTTTTCAATGGTTCCGGCAGAATACACTTCGCCCCAGAGTTCGCTTTCCGGCGGTACACTGATGAGCGGTCCGCGGGCGGTTTCCGCCTGTTTTGCCACTACACGGGAGAGCCAGAGTTTTTCAAAATCATCAAATATCGTACCCATGACCTGTGCGGCTTTGCCGAACATGAGTTTGTGGTGTTCTTCGATAAGTGCGTCGGTATCGACTTTATTATCCCACGCCAGTTTACCGTAAAGGTAGTACATGAGGTAGTTATTTATATAGCGGTCGGTTTCGCTTTCCAGATAAGCTCCGCGGATATTCAGCGGCATCAATGATTTGTAATAAAGAGCCATCGCCTTATGTGTCGGCGCTGGTATATCCGGCAGATTGGTACCGCTGGAACCGTTTTTACCCACATAGTTCCACATATAAACACGGTTGGGGGCAACTTTCTTTGACCAGGCGGCGATCTCTTCGTAATCGCGTTTCTGACCGGCGGGATTGTATTGCCCCCACGGGCCGATTTCGGCAACCATTACCGATACATTATCCGGAATTTCCACTGTTTTCGGCACCGAACGGTAAGGCCGGTAAGCCATCTGGGTAACTTTGCCGGGCACGCCCTCTTTCTTGAGGCGGTTGGCAATATCAACTGTAAACTGCCACATGAATTCAGTGGCATAGTTTACGCCGGTACCGAATTTTTTGGCACACTTTTCGCAGCGGCAGCGGTAGTAGCTGTCTTGCGGCATGATATTGAAGTGCCCCTGCTGACAGGCCGAAGGGTCCCAGCCGGGTTTGCCGGTATGCAAGGTAAGCACGCCGCGTTTGGAGGCTTTTTCGCCGGAGAGGAAGCTCTTGGCATCCTGATAGATCTCTTCAACGATATTGCTGGAGTAACAGATACTGCCGGGATGGGCAAGTGCTTCAGAATTATGCCGCTGACCGTTATCCATCAACGCAAAATATTCCGGATTGGTCTTGCCGAAACGCTTGATATAGCAGTAGCGGGCCAGACCGTGGCAGTTCGGCTCCATAAAAGTTTCCATACGGTAGCGGTAAAAAGCGAGGTTCTTTTCTTCGTTGCGGAAATCGTTGGGAGCGGTTTTGAGCCACTGACCGTTGAACATACGCCTCTGATTATACTTACTGCGGTTGCGGTATTTTTCGTACCGGGCTTTGGCGGCGGGGCTTTTGGGCAGATCCATCCATTCTCCCTGATACATGCTGTAACGGCGGAAATCAAAATCCGGAAAATCAAATATCTCCAACTTCGGAACTTTGATCGCATCGGTTTTCGGCACAATGGTACCAAGTTCACCGGGGAAGTAAAAGCGGACATTGGCAAAGCGTTCCAGAAAATCGTAAACTCCGAAGAGTGTGGCACGCTCATAATACTGGCTCCAAATGGTATATTGCAGCTGTTTATCCGGGAAAGCCTTTTCCGAATCTATCCCGCCAATATAAATACCATCGCCGCCGGTTATGATGTAAAACGCATCGCGGAAGAGTTTCTGTGTATCAAATTTGCAATCTTTGGCAAATTCTCTGCCGATGAAAAAGTGCTTTTTGCCTGCGGTGGGGGCATTTACGATCTTAATATCTGCCGAAAGAGCTGAATCCAGAAAAGTTTTCAATTCTCCGGCGGCAAACTGTACGACCTTGTTGGCTTTGGCATCCACCACGATTTCAACATTATCTTTGTTGAGGGTCATGGCGGCATCTTTGCCGATTTTGATGATTTTTTCAGCCGATAAAGTTGGCAGAGCCGTAAATGCGGCAAGTGCAACAATCAGCACGGTCAAAAGTTTTTTCATTGCATCCTCCTATGGTTTGTTATGTTTTTTTAATCAGAATTTTCCACCTTTAAAGATAATGTTATCACTGCCTTTGTAGGCTTCCACCGGCACTGACTCTACATGACCGTCTGCCATCAATACATTGGCAAGTTTGTTGTGCCGGTAGCTTATACCGTCAGTTTCCACTGTGCTTTTAGGGAACGGCCACGCCCCGGAGTCGATAACCCTGGTAGTATGCGGATAAGTTACGCCGGTACCGTAGCGGGAACAGTCAACAAAATAAAGCGTTTTAGAGGCATCATAAAGCGAACTGAACTTCTGTTTGAAATATACCGAGGTGGAAGTAGTAACCTGATCGCAGGCGGCATATTTGTTCTGACCGTAACTGAACATGCGGTTAGTGGGATCGCCCATGCGTTCAGCATCACTGGGACAAGTGAAAAAAGTAGTGGTCTTGTTTTTATTCCACTTTTCGCCCTGGGTTATATATGCTTCCATGGCAATATAGAAATATTTTTTATCAATAGTCGGCGGAAAATAGTCTTCGTGATCTCCGGCGTACATCAAAGCGTAGATTCCGATCTGCCGCAGATTCCCCACGCAGTTGGAGCCTCTTGCCCGTTCGCGTGCTGCTGAAAGTGCCGGCAAGAGCATTGCAGCAAGAATGGCGATAATGGCAATTACCACCAAAAGTTCAATCAGCGTGAATTTTCTGATTTTACAACTTGCATTTTTCATCTTTTCACTCCTTGGCTAGAATCAATTTTTGGAAAAACATGGTATATTTTTTACATTTTCAAGCTCAATATTATTTTTTACGGCTTCAGCAGCCGTCCAGCCGGCGGCTTCGCCCATCGGCACGGCGTTGCCGGTAACGCGGTAACTGGCGTGCATGGTAAAATCGCCGGAAATACAACGCCCAGCCATCAGCAGATTATCCAGATCAAAGCTCAACAATGCTCCCAACGGTATGCCGTACCCCCTTTTCCCCACAGCGGGGCGGTCTTGCAGAACCGAGGTGCATTTTTCCGGATCAGGTGCGTGGATATCTATACAGAACTTGGGTATGCAGACAGTATCTTCCGGGTATTCGCCGCAGTTGAGTTTATCGACCGAAACCGTGGCTTTACCCCTGACACGGCGGCCTTCGCGTATGCCCAGATTGGCGGCAGTGCCCAGTAAAACAGCATTTTCCCAGCCGGGAACATTTTTCAAAAGCGAGATTTGTTCATGCAATTCGGCTCTGCCGGAAATTATTGCCTGCGAAAGCGATCTGTCATCAAACGGAACCACTCCGTAGGCGTGATGACTCATCAACCCGACAATGCCGCAACCGAAGTGAAACAACGACGGATGCGTGTAACTCGGCGTGATCCCCGCCTGCTGCAGCACCGCCAGAAAACTTGATTTGCCATTGGCATCGCTCACAAAAAATTCGCGGCACTTTTCCGGATCAACCCCGCCGATCAAGGCATTGAGTGATGCCGGTTGAGCCTGCTTTTCGCTGTTGCCGAATTCAAAACTGCAACCCGATACCGCCGCCAGATCGCCATCGCCGGTGGCATCAATAAAAAATCTGGCCTGCCACGCCTGGCGGCCGGACTTGCTTTCGCTTATTACATATTCGATACGCCGGTCGGCAGTTATGGCGTTGCAGACATTTGTGCCGTATTGGATTATTACGCCGCTGTCGAGTGCAAGTTTTTCCAGCATATACCGCACTTCTTCCGGCGGAGCGGTAAAGGTATTGGGTCTTGCGGTGTAACCGCCGACTTGCTTGAGTGCTTCGCAGAGTTCCTGCATAATGCCGGTTTTGTTCTGAAAATCTATAAACCACGGCATCAGACCGGCCGTCCAGATACCGCCGAGGCACTGGTTTTTTTCCAGCAGAACCGTTTTTGCTCCGTTCCGGGCGGCACTCAACGCCGCGGCAAAACCGGCAGGTCCGCCGCCGGCAACCAGCACATCGCAACGGCCGGCTATCTGAAGTTTACGCTCCGGCTCGGTTATAAATTCGTGATTATTGGCAGGTTGTTCATACATCATGATATATCTCCAAAGTGTGACATCCCAACCAATATACAATATTTTCCGGCAAAAATCAATCCACAAATCAGTTGTTTTTTATGGATAAAAACGCTGAAATCAACCTTTTTGTAGTTTTTGTTGATATGCCCGCGGCCCCATACCGAACTTCCGCGAGAAAAGCCGCATAAAGTATGCTGAATCATTGTAGCCCACACTCAAAGCCAGTTCCCTTATGGAAATCTGCGGTGCGGTGGTCAGCAGATTTACCGCCCGGTTCAGCCGTTCTTCCCGCAAAAGTTCACCGAAACTTTTGCCGCAATACTGTTTGACAGCATGACCGGCACGGGATTTGGAAAGCGAAAGATATTTTGCCAGATCGCCGAGCGTTATATCCTGTGAAGCATTCTGCAAGATAAAGCGTTTGATTATTTCGCTCATATTGCGGCGGGAAATATCTTTGATCGAACCGGCTTTTTCCAATTCAAACAACAATGCATTGCCGAAAAACTCCAGCATGGTGATAAGCTGCAGGGTGTTGACCGATTTTTTCAGCGGCAGATCGCGGTAATAGTTGCGGTGAAACTCCGGCAGAGCCTTTACCTCCGGCGGCATTAACGGTTTTTCATCGCGGAACACCCCGGCAAATAAAAGCAGCATACTCTGACCGTTGCGGGCGATAGGCACGACCAGTTCCCAGACACCTTTCCAGCACTTTTTCCAGTAAGGCGATGGATCGAGCTGACATCTCCGGTGCGGCTGACGCATACAATCTACGGTGCAGTCAACGCTCCAAAGCGCATTGCCGAAGCGGCCTTCCCAGCAGTAAGGGCAGCGGTGCCACCGCCTGCCGGGCAGAATATGATCGCACATATCCAATGTAAGCAATCCCCGCAAATCGTGGATCGTCAGGTGGATATTGAGCTGTTTTTCCAGCAGGTCGATCTTTTCAGCCAATGTCAGAGATGTTGAATCGGCGATTGCATTTTCTTCTGTCATAAAAAATATTGCTCCCGGCTAAATACCTTACCTCATCAATATATATCTTTATATCATATTTGCCAAATCCTGACAAAAAAAAGTCCTTTAATATTTGCACTTGCCGCAAAAAGGTATATATTGCTGTGTATTTATTTGTTTTCACCACAGGATTTTATGTACGGTTATGAAGAATTCAAACCTTAAAGCAGTGCTTGACAAGTTTCCGCAGTGCCGGATCGCCGTGATCGGCGATCTGATGATCGACAGTTATGTGTGGGGACTTGTGGAGCGTATTTCGCCGGAAGCTCCCGTGCCGGTAGTTCAGGTTTCCAAAACCAGCTGTTGTCTGGGCGGAGCGGCAAATGTTATGCGTAATATTGTTACCCTCGGCGGCAAAGTCGATGCCTTCGGGCTGGTCGGCAACGACAGCAACGGCGAACTCATCCGCCAGCTTCTGCGGGAATACCAGATAGACCCGTCGGGCGTACTGACCGACTTCGACCGCCCCAGCATCCGCAAAGAACGCGTGATCGCCGGCAGTCAGCAACTTTTGCGTATCGACTACGAAACACCCACCGCCGCCAGTGAAGATCTGCGGCAGGAACTGACAGCGAAAGTCAAGGCACATATAGCAAGCGGCAAAGTTCAGGCTTTGATCATCGAAGATTACGCCAAAGGACTTTTTTCGGAAGCCATGACCCAGGAGCTGATCGACTGTGCCAACCAATACGGCATAATAACAGTCTTTGACCCCAATCCGCGTAATCCAATGAAATTGCGTGGTCTTACAGCCATGAAACCCAACCGCAGCGAGGCCTTTGCCATGGCTGGCGTACCGCAGACGGTTCAGAAAGGCGATGCGGCAAACGATGACAGTCTGAAAGCAGTTGCCGATATAATCATGAGCAAATGGCAGGTAAAACATCTGCTCATTTCGCTGGCGGCACAGGGCATGGCTCTTTACAACGAAGACGGCAGCAGTATGATAATCCCTACCCGGGCAAGAGAGGTGTATGATGTCTCCGGTGCCGGAGATACCGTAGTGGCAACGGCGGCGTTGTCGCTGGCGGCAGGCTGCGATGCCCGCAGTGCCGCTGAACTGGCGAACTATGCCGCCGGAGTGGTGGTCAAACAACTCGGCACCGCCACCGTAAGTGCCGCAGAACTGAATGCGGCATTGGACGAATAAACAACATACCACAATAATTGAGGTAATTATGCAAAATAAACACTTCCGGATATTATTCTGTGTGGCATTACTGTTGATAACTGCAACAGCATCTGCCAATAACGCTAAAAAAATGGCCCAGGCCAACAAGCGTGCGGATTCAAGGTATGAATGTAAAGAAAATATGCGGAATCTCTATTTGGCACTCACCAATTACGCCGATCTCAACGACGGCAAACTGCCGGTAAAAGACAACCTCGGCGGGCTGAAGGAACTGTTGCCGTACGGCGTATCGCCGGAAAATTTTTACTGTCCGTATTACAAAGGCGAAAAATATAAAAATAAAGATGAAAAAAAGAAGAATAAAAAGAGCAGTAAAAAAGATGTTTTTACAGAAAAAAATTCTGCGTACATCTATTTTGGCGGCATAAATCTGAAAAGTTCAAAAAACAAAGTGCCGAAAATGATCGTCATGTGCGATAAATTTTTTGATACAACTTCCGGACATTTGCGGGTTCTGCTGGTCGATGGCAATATTCTTGAATTAAAAACCGGTAAAATCGAAATATCCGGTAAAAATGAAAAACTGAAAAAACTGGTCGATCTGATTGATTATCTGGCAAAAACATACAAATATCCTCAAGATGTGTACCGGGCTTTGCGTAACAAAGCAGAAAAAATGGATACTGAATTCAAACTTACAGTGCAAAAGAACTGATAATATTACCGGAGGTTTTGAGTTATTCAGACTATGACCTGACGGTTTCGTCAAATAAAACAGAATCGGAAAAATATACAATTAAAAAAGCAAATTAAACAAAGTATTTTATTTGCGTTATTGCGTTTTGGGCAGTATCTTTATACAGCTTGAAATAAAAACGAGCCGGGGGATCCGGCAAAGAACCTTAAGAAAGGAAGAAAAAAAAATGAGCAAACTCGCTATCGACGGCGGCGAAAAGACCTACAATGGTGCTTTCCCGATGTGGCCGAGCTTCAACGAGAAAGTCTATGACAAAGTCGTGGACATCCTCAAGAGCGGCAAAGTCAACTACTGGACCGGCAAAGTCGGTATGGAATTTGAAAAAGCCTGGGCAAAATGGTTGGGCGTGGATCACGCAATCAGCGTTGCCAACGGTACTTGTGCCCTGCACACTGCTCTGGCAAGTCTGGGCGTCGGCCCCGGCGACGAAGTGATCTGTACTTCTTACAGCTTCATCGCTTCGAGCTTCTGTGCATTGCAGGCTGGTGCTTTGCCGGTGTTCTGTGATGTCGGTACCGACCACCTGCTGGATCCCAGCAAGATCGAAGCTGCCATTACCGAACGCACCAAGGCTATCGTGGTAGTCCACCTGTACGGTATGGTCGCCGATATGGATCCGATCATGGAAATCGCCAAGAAATACAATCTGTATGTTGTCGAAGACTGTGCCCAGTGCTTCGGCGGTGTTTACAAAGGCAAGAAAGCCGGTACCATCGGTAACGTCGGCTGCTTCAGCTTCTGCCAGAGCAAACACTTCACCACCGGTGGTGAAGGCGGTATGGTCGTGACCAACGACGAAGACCTGGCCTGGGAATGCCGCAGCTTCCGTGACCATGGTTACGACGTCAAAGCCAAGTTGAACCTGCTGGAAATGGAAGGCAAACAGCTTTACATCCACCGTCGCGTCGGCTTCAACTTCCGTATGACCGAAATCCAGAGCATGATCGGTTTGATGGAACTCGAACGCTTCGATTCCTGGAACCTGCCCAACCGTATCCGCAATGGTAAAATGCTGATCGCCCAGCTCAAAGATCACCCGCTGGTCAAATACTGCCCGGTCGATACCGAAGAACGCCAGAACTCCTTCTGGTGGGCTCCCTTCGTGCTGGATACCGACAAGCTGACCGTCAGCGTTGCCGACTTCATCAAGGCTGTTGCCGCCGAAGGCGTGCCGGTTTACAGCGTTCTGTGGCCGGAAATGTACAAGGAACAGGCTTACACCGACCGCAAGGGCTTCGGTACCGTTGGCTATCCGTTCAACGACCCGCGTTCCCGCAACATCGACTACACCAAGTTCAACTGCAAGATGGCGAACTGGATGACTGACCGCACCATCAGCTTCTTCACTCACCCGGTTTACACCGAAGAGCATACCCAGGCCATGATCGACGCCTTCAAGAAGGTTGCCGCTGCCTACATGAAGTAAGTCTGATGATTTTCAAGGCTTCCTTCGGGGGGCTTGATAATACAGTCAGTGCAAGCCGCCGGAGCGAGTTTTTACTCCGGCGGCTTTTTTACTGCGGCTGAATAATGCGGAAAAATTTGTAAAATCATATTATTGTGGTATATTAAACAAAATTTTTTTAACTAACAGGTGTCAGGATTTAACAAGATGCTGAAAAAAGTAAAACCTACTGGAGAGACCGCTACGCTTTCGATCGGCAGTCAGCAGATCCAATTACCGATAGTGGTCGGCACTGAAGGTGATCGTGGTATAGACATTGCCAGTTTGCGTAAGGAAACCGGCTGCGTTACCCTTGACCCTTCGTTTATGAATACGGCTTCGTGCTGCAGTGAAGTAACCTTTATTGACGGCGAGCGGGGTATATTGCGTTACCGGGGCTACCCCATTGAAGAACTTGTCCGTAAAGTAAGTTTTGTAGATACAGCTTATCTGCTGGTACATGGATCATTGCCGACTCCGGGACAGAAACGGAAATTTTCGCAGCTTCTGACTGCCAACAGTCTGCTGCATGAAGATATGCGTCATTTCTTCGATCACTTTCCCCGCGGGGCACACCCGATGCACATATTGGGAACAATGATCAACGCACTTTCGACCTTTTACCCCAATGTGGACTTGCTGTCGGTGCTGGACGATATTGATTTATCCACTGCCCGGTTGATTTCCACGGTGCGTACAATGGCGGCATTTGCGTACAAAAAGAGTATCGGCGACCCGGTGGTCTATCCCCGGCACGATCTCTCTTACTGTGCAAACTTCCTGTATATGATGTTTGATTCGCCGGTCAAGCCGTATGTGATACGGCCGGAAGCGGTGGATATATTGAATCTGCTGCTGATCCTGCATGCCGACCACGAACAGAACTGCTCCACCACGGCGGTGCGTACTCTGGGCAGTGCCCAGGTGAACTTGTACGCCACGATTTCGGCGGGTATTTCGGCACTGTCCGGCCCGCTCCACGGCGGAGCCAATCAGGCGGTGATCGACATGCTCAAGCATATCCAGCGTGAAGGTTCGGTGAAAAAGTGCATCGCCAAAGCCAAAGACAAGAACGATTCGTTCCGTTTGATGGGTTTCGGTCACCGGGTTTACAAAACCTTTGACCCGCGGGCAAAAATAATCAAAGCCGAATGTCATAAATTCCTGAACGCCATGCATATTGACGACTCGCTGCTGGAAGTGGCAATGGAGCTGGAAGATATTACATTGCGTGATGAATACTTTATTGAACGCAAACTCTACCCCAATGTGGACTTTTACAGCGGTATCATTTACCGGGCACTGGGCATACCGGAAAATATGTTTACGGTGATCTTTGCTCTGGGCAGATTGCCCGGCTGGATAGCTCACTGGAAAGAGATGATCGGCAATCACACCAAGATCACCCGCCCGCGTCAAATCTATGTAGGCGAAGAACTGAAGCATTTGCAATAAAAACAAGTTCTGAATCAATACAGCAACAGCACACACGGCGTAGCGGAACCCGGTCAGGGATCGTCTTTGTAAACTACGCCGTGACAAGGTATTATCTGCTCTGCAATCAAGTTCACAGCAACTTTATATGAGAGTTGAAGAGGAAGCATTGGATAATGCCTTACGGGTGCCTGACAAAGTGGTCTTTCAGTAGAAAGAGAAAATGAGTAACCGTATTGTCTGTGTGTGCTGAAAAACTGTTATCTGCTTTGCCGCAGACTGCGGTGATATTGGTAGATTCCCAATGCTATGGACTGGGCGAGTTTTTCCTGATACATTGCCAACCCCAGATTGCGTTCTTCGTTGCGGTTGGAAATAAATCCGCACTCTACAAGAATCGACGGGCAACGGGTTTCCCGCAACACGACAAAGCGGGCGTGTTTCACTCCCCGGTCAACCGCCCGGGTACTCCGGACAAGTATATTTTGCACATTCCACGCCAGAAACATAGAGTTGTTTACTGCATTGTTGCCGGGATATTTGTTGTACTGCACTGCTTTACTGCCGCTTGAGGGCGAGCCGGGGGCGGTCAGCGAAAATGTTTCTATGCCGTGGACTGCCCGGTTGGTCGCCGCGTTCATGTGTATGGAAATAAACAAATCAGCTTTGATACTGTTGGAGGCTCTTGCCCGGTCGCTCAATTCGATTTTTCTGTCGTTGACTCTGGTCATCAAAACCCGGTACCCCATCTTGCTTAAAATCCGGTGCAGGCGTTTGGCTACTTGCAAAGTCAATGCTTTTTCGGTGTAACTCATCCCGGCGGCACCGCGGTCGTTGCCGCCATGACCGGGATCGATAAGAATAGTCTTGACACCGACCGGATTCAAACTGCGGACATTGAGCAGAACCTGAACATGATTGAAAAAGTCGGCACTGCTTATATAAAGCTCTCCATTTTGTTCAACCGGTACAAAATCGTAGTTCAGCGATATATAATTGAAACTGCCATAGCGTTTGTCAGGCGTAAAGACCATCCTCGTGTTGGCACCGTACATTTCATAATAACTCCCCACTTTACGAAGACGCATCCGGTAATACCGGGCTATATCGAATGCCCGGTAATATTTGCGGCCGCTTACTATGCGGTAATCAAAGCCGCTCCGGTCTTTTGCCGCATACGCTTCAGGCAGGGGAAATATGCCCAGATTGATAAATAAGACCAGCAATATGGCTATGAATAATCTTTTGCGGGAATCAACGGGCATTGCTGCCCCCGTTCTTTTTGCCGTTTTTTTCCATGCTGCGTAAAGTTACCTGACGGCTGTAATCTTCCAGCGGCGGATACATTGCCTCCAGACCTTTGCCGACATGTGCCGTTTCGTTCAATGCTCCGAAAACATGAGCTTTGGCGGCAGTTAAAGCATCAAACCAGTTGTTCCCGGCGGCGATCATAGCGGTTATGCCGCTTGAAAGCGTACAACCGGTGCCGTGAGTGGCATATTCTTCCAGATCAGTGATTCTGGGCGAAGAAAGCAAATAGAGTTTTTTCTCCAATATTGCCACATCGCAAGCCTTGCCGGTTCCTTCGGCATGACCGCTTTTCAGCAGAATATTGCACTTGTAAGTATCTGCCAGAAGCATGGCAGCTTCGGCATAATCCTTTTCATTTTTCAGCTTGCGTTTGGTCAGATATTCAGCTTCCGGAATATTGGGCGTAATCAAACTTGCCAGCGGCAGAAGCTCGTTTTTCATTGCTTCGCAACCATCTTCGTTCAGCAAAGCCATACCGCTGGTGGAGATCATTACCGGATCAACGATCAGCGGCAATTTGTGTTTTTTCAGGCTTTCTGCAACTGTTCTGACGATTTTTTCATTGGCGAGCATCCCGGTTTTGACTGCTTTGACCGCCATGGCAGAAAATACACACTCCAGTTGAGCTTTGATTATGGATTCATCCATCGCCGCAACCGCAGCTACCTGCCGCGGATTCTGTGCCGTTACTGCGGTTATCACCGAACAGCCGTAGATACCGGCGGCATTGAAAGTCCGCAAATCGGCCTGAATACCGGCTCCGCCGCCGGAATCACTACCGGCAATGGTCAATGCAACGGGATAAAAATCTTCCTGATTATTTTTCACTTGTTTTGCCTTTCTTTTTTACTTCATGACAATATAACATATAAAGAACAAAAAACTAATCAGCTTTTATGCTTTTTAACAAAAAAATTTGCTTTTCTCCAAAACTTGTGAAATATTATTGACAAATGAGGTAATTTCAAATAGCAGGAAGTGTCAAACAGAAAAAAATATGCGTTTACTTGGTTTTGTTACAATTTTTTTGTTGGGATTTCCGATTGCTGCCAATGAGGTTTGGAACATAACCGGCAACGGGAATTTTGCCATTGAATTTAATGATAAAAATGTGCATCATGTACCGGTGGTGGATTTTTTCCGCCGCTTCGAGCGGGTCGTCCGCCGGGTCGGCCGTATCGAAGAAAGTGTGGCGGGGCGGTCTTTGCTTTTGATCGTGGATGAAAAACAGCCTTCCGGCAGTTGTAAATTTGCACACTCCCGGAAGCACCGCAAACAGGTTTTACTTTTGCCCCGCGACTGTAAAAGTCTGCTTGACTCACCTGCCGCCGGCAGAATTATTGCTTCAGCTTTGATCCAGAGCCGTTTAGGCAATCTGCCGCAGGAGCCGTTACCGGCGGGAGCCAACTGGATCGCCGATGGGTTGTGGGCTGAATTTGTTCAGCGGGAAGTTCTGGGACAACGGGTGATGCGGTTTATCTGGCTGCCGGAGTTGCGGAACTTTGTTGAAAATGGCGGAAAACTCCATTTCAGCAGTAAAATCCTGACAGCTCCGGAAAATATCCGTCCCGGTTCTGCGGAGTGGACTTTTTATTGTCAGAAAGCCCGGCTGATGCTTGAACTTGCTCAATCGCTGGGTTCTTCCAGCAGCAATCTTTTGAAAGACTACTGTTTTCTGCTTTTTGCCCGGCAGCTTTCCAATGCGGAGTGTTTTGAGCAGACTTTCGGTTCTGCCGCCCGCCGGAAACTTTTCACGCCGCTTACGCCGCAGGAAATAGTGCCGGAAGATGGGAAAAAGGCCGCGGAATATGCCCTGAACCGCCTGGCTGTCAAAAAACTATATTCGCAATATGTGCCGATGAATCCGGGTGCGGTAAGTGCTGTTTTTGAGAAATTCTGCCATATAAGTTTTATGCAGAATAAAAACATGAAAGCTGACGCCAGCATCACCGATTTGCCTTTGCTGGCAGAAAAATATGCCGACTGTACTAAATTACCCCGGATCAAGATTTTTGAACTCAACGAGTTGACTGCTGTTGCTCCGGCACAGTTGCGTAATGACTTTTTCAAACTCTCCTATCAGCTGGGACAGATAGGTTCGGCAGATCCGGAAGTAATCAGCAGTGCTATGAAAAATATCATTGCATCACTCAAGCGGAAACTTGATGAACTCATCCTTGTCGATGCCGTTTTGAGTTCAATGGAAACAAGCCGTTTGCCGCTGCTTTATGAGCAGAGATTTTTTATGAGCGAAAATCTCCGGCAATCTCCACTGCCCGGAAATATCAAAAGTTTCTGGGATACCGTGGAGCGTTCTTTGCAGAAATAAGGCAGTTTTTACAGCGTTTCTTCAATGACTTTCATCTTTGTCCACTTGCCGCCGCGATAACGCTGGTAGCAGAGCCAGCCGAAAAGCAGTATATACAGCGAAAGACATCCCCACAGATACCAGACAGAACACCCGAGCAAACGCATTATTACGCAGGGAATGGCAAATACACCCCATGCCATTATCAAAGTCAGATACATCATATATCTGGTATCACCCGCTCCGCGGACGGCATTGCTGTAAACCAGCACCAGACCATCGCCGAAGAGGTATGCTGCAATAAACAAAAGCATGATCTTTGCCAAACGCATGACTTCTAACTGTGCCGTATCTCCGAAGCGGACAAAGGGATCCAGCACCACATTGGGGAAAACTGCAAACAGTATTATCATAACTGTCATATATATAAGCATGATCGTTCTGGCACTGCGGACTGATCTTTTGGCATGAGGTATATCATTGGCTCCGATAGATTGCCCGACCAGGATCGACGCAGTCATGCCGATACCCATAATAGGACAGAACGCAAGGTTGTTGATCCCGAAGACAATACTGCTGGCTTCCTGCACCTGAACTCCGTAAAGCGACAATACGATAACAAACACATTGAATGCCGCCAGATCGCCCATAAGCTGGATGCCGTTGGGGGTGCTGTATTTGATCATGCGTTTGAACATATCCCAGTCAAACATATTTTTACAGGTGTTGTAGTGTTTGCGGGAGCTTTTCAAGCCAAAAAATCCGATGGCATAGATTATCAATCCGCCCGCCGCCGCCAGCACCGTACCCAGTGCAGCACCGGCAGTACCCATTTCAGGACAACCCCATTTGCCGTAAATAAAAGCATAATTCAACGGCAGATTAAGCATCGTTACAAGTATGGAAACAAGCAAAACCATCATAGTTTTGCCTCTGCCGCTCCAGAAACAGGAAAGTGCCTGCTGCCCCAAAAATACTCCGGAACCCAGAGCCAGCCATGTAAAGTAGATATTTTCCTGTTTTTCCACTGCCGGTTCGTGGTTCAACGCTCCGAACAGATACGGTATCCACAAACAGCAGCTTGCCATGAATACCGCCCCCGCCATAGCCAGAAAAATCCCCTGCCATACCGCAGTACCCACGCGTTTGTTCTGATTGGCTCCGCTGTATTGAGCAACAAATGTTCCGGCGTAACCTACTGCCCCGACAAAAAAGCATTGCAGGGTAAAACTGGTAAGTCCGCTGGTCAGTGCCGCCGCCGCACTGGATTGCGAATATCTTGTAAGCATCAGTCTGTCCATAAACATATTTACTGCATGGCACGAACTGGAAAGAATCAATGGCAGCGCAACCCGCAAAACATTGAGTATGCTGCCGTCGTTGGTCAAAAAATCACTTTTATATAATTTCATAAAATCTGTATCAATTAAAACCCGGCAAAAAATACTTTATGCCGGGTTGAGTGTTGGTTATGTTATTGCTTATCAATAGATGAAAAGCATTTCCCGGTATTTGGGCAGCGGCCAGCGGCTGTCGGCAACTATCAGCTCCAGCGAATCGACCGTATCACGCATATCTGCCAATGTCGGCAGAATATCACTGCCGTCGCCGTTCAGGGCATCGGTCAGGCGTCCGGCAAGATCGTCGAGCTTATCCAGACCGGCACCGAGCTTTTCGGCAGTATTGCGTAAACTGCGGGTTCCGGCACGGAGTGCGGCATCACCGGCGGCATTGAGTGCCTTTACAGTTTCGTTGAATTCGGCGGTAACTGCCGGGACGATCATACTCTGAACGATTTCCAACGCAACCTGACCTTCGATGCAGATCTTGCGGCGGTATTCTTCGCCGAAAATCTCATGCCGCGATTCCATTTCTTTGGCGGTAAATACGCCGTGGCGGGCAAAGAGCTGCACATTTTCGGGATTGGAAAATGCTTCCAGAGCTTCCAATGTGCTTTCCGCATTTGGCAGACCGCGTTTGGCGGCTTCCTTACGCCATGCGGCGGTGTAATTATCGCCGTTGAAGATCACCCGTTTGTGGGTTTTGATGATCTTCTGCAGCAGTTTCTGCAACTTGGCGTTGAAATCATCTTTACCGAATGTTTCCAGTTCAGCGGCGATCTTGTCGAGCGAATCAGCCACAATCGTGTTGAGTATCATCATCGGCCCGGCACAGCACTGGCTGGAACCGGGGGCACGGAACTCAAACTTGTTGCCGGTAAAGGCAAACGGACTGGTGCGGTTGCGGTCGGTGGCATCCAGCGGCAGCTGCGGAAGGGTATCTACGCCGATCTGCATCTTGCCGAGTTTCCTTCCGGCACCGGTAGTACCTTTTTCAAGCTTTTCGATAACCTCGTTGAGCTGATCCCCGACATAGATGGAGATGATTGCCGGCGGGGCTTCGTTGGCTCCCAGACGGTGATCGTTTCCGGCTCCGGCGACTGTGGCACGCAATATATCGCTGTGCAGGTCAACGGCCTGAATAATACCGCAGAGTACCGTCAGGAAAATGGCGTTTTCTTCCGGGTTTTTGCCCGGTTTCAGCAGTTTAAGATCGCCGTAATTCACGCTCCAGTTGTTGTGTTTACCCGAACCGTTGACTCCGGCAAAGGGTTTTTCGTGCAATAAACAGACCAGCGAATGACGGTCGGCAACCTGACGCAGCACTTCCATTACCAACATGTTGTGGTCAACGGCAAGATTGACTTTTTCAAAGATCGGAGCCAGCTCAAACTGTGCCGGAGCCCCTTCGTTGTGGCGGGTCTTGGCAGGAATACCGAGTTTCCAGAGTTCCTGTTCAACTTCGGTCATAAAGCTCAACACCCGGCTTTTGATCGAGCCGAAATAGTGGTCTTCAAGCTGCTGGTGTTTTGCCGGCGGTGCCCCGAACAGCGTTCTGCCGGTCTGCAGAAGGTCAGGACGGTGCAGATAAAAATGTTTGTCGATCAGGAAGTATTCCTGTTCGGCACCCAGTGTTATATCCACATATTCATCTTTCAAACCAAAGCACTTCATCAGGCGTTTGACCGCTTTGGTCAATGCCTGATTGGAACGCAGAAGCGGGGTCTTTTTATCCAGCGTTTCGCCGGTGTAACTGCAAAATGCCGTGGGGATACACAAAGTTGCCCCGTTGCTGTGGCGTTTGATAAATGCCGGACTGGTGGGGTCCCATGCCGTATAGCCGCGGGCTTCAAAGGTACTGCGGAGTCCGCCGGAGGGGAAGCTGGAGGCATCGGGTTCGCTCATAATGAGATTTTTGCCCGAAAATGCCATGATCGCCTGACCTTTTTCGATTTCCAGAAAGGAGTCATGTTTTTCAGCCGTGGAACCGTTCAGCGGCAGAAACCAGTGGGTAAAGTGGGTCGCTCCGCGATCCATCGCCCAGTGTTTCATGGCATGTGCCACATCGGCGGCGATCACCGGATCAAGAGCAACGCCGTCGTTGACCGTGGCAAGCAGTTTATCGGCAACTGCCACGGGAAGGTATTTTCTCATAGCTTCGGCACCGAAAACATCTTCGCCGAAATATTTCATATCAACCGGAGAAGCCGCCACACCGGCGGGACTGTGGAGATCGGCAACTGTATCAATCGCACCGCTGCGGAAATCGCTCTTGCTCATAGTGCGTATATCCTTTCTTTGAATAAAATCTTTATACACTTGATATATAATATATCACAAAATTACATATCGTCAAATATTTTAAATAAATAATAGGAATATATGAGATAGTACGGGAAGACAGAGCAAGCCCGCCATCCGTTATTTACCGTTATACTCCGTTTAACATTGAGCGGCAGGGTATATGGCAACTTAACGGAAGATAACCCGGCTTCGTTACTACGCCGTGGCAAGGTGTACGATCCTCCTTCGCTGAAGCTTCGGAGGACAAGCTGTACTCGCCCGAGAGAGCGACGCCGCAAGGCTCGTAATTTGCCATGCTTTTGCTGGCTCACGCCCGGGGGTGGAACTGCTTGTGGATCCCCATCAAGCGGTCGCTTTCCACATGGGTATATATTTCAGTTGTCCGCAGATCCGAATGGCCCAGCATTTCCTGGATCACCCGCAAATCCGCACCATTGGCTAACAGATGACTGGCAAAGCTGTGCCGCAACATGTGCGGGTAAATATCACGGTTTATCCCTGCGATCATTGCCGCTTCTTTTACGATTGCCCATATCCATTCGCGGTTGAGCGGTTTGCCCCGCACCGAAAGAAAAAGTTCGGCGGTATTGCTTCTGCCGTTCAGCAGTTCATTGCGGGTGTTTTTCACATAATACTTCAGTATGGTCAAAGCGGTTTTACCTACCGGAACGATCCGTATTTTACTGCCTTTGCCGGTGATCCGCAAAGTGGCATCTTCAAAGTTTACATCCGATACTTTCAAATGGGCCGCTTCCGATACCCGCAAGCCGGAGGCGTATATAAGTTCCAGAATGGTGCGGTTACGCTGCAAAAGCGGTTCCTGTCTTTGAGCCGGAAAAGCCGCCAGCAGCCGATCGACTTCCTCCGTACTCAAAAATCCCGGCAGATAGTTCCACAAACGGGGGGACTCCATGATTTCAGTGGGGTCTTGGGCGAGTATCTGCTCCTGCCGCAGAAAACGGCAGAAGAGCTTTATGGAAATGAGTTTTCTTGCCAGCGTGGTGGATACTTCGCCGTGATTATCCTGCCGGTCGCCGAGAAAATCCAGGATCACTTCCCGCGATATTTCAACAGCTGAATTGATGTTGATACTTTCGCAGAAATCAGCAAAACCCCGCAGGTCAGTTATATATGCCTGTACGGTATTGGCTCCCAAACCGCGTTCAAGAGTCAAAAAAGTTTCAAAAAAATCCAAATTCCGTCTAATCATCTGTGCAAAAGTTCCCGGATGAGTTATATTATGCATTGTAAAGTAATATAACAACAATTTTATAAATAACAAATACAAGGGTGATTTTTAATGAAAAAGGTTCTCATACTGCTTGCTGAAGGCTTTGAAGAAATTGAAGCACTGGGCACTGCCGATATTCTCCGGCGGATGGGCGTTGAAGTTGTACTTGCTTCGATGAAGAAAACCGTGGTTTCCGGCAGCCACAACATTATTGTAAGTGCCGATGCACTTTTTGATGATCTTGAAAAGAATACTTTTGATGCAGTCGTGCTGCCCGGCGGCTTGCCCGGTTCGCTCAATCTTTACAACGATGACCGGGTGATCGATATTCTGCACGGTTTTGCCGCCGAAAACAAAGTTACCGCCGCGATCTGTGCCGCTCCGATGGTGCTGGATAAAGCCGGGTTGCTGGAAAACCGCCGCTTTACGATGTATCCGGCGGAGGATTTGTATAAATATCTGCGGGACAACAAACGTCCGCAGAGCGATATGGTCGTTGCCGACGGCAAAGTCATTACCGGCAAAGGCCCCGGAGCTGCGCCGTATTTTGCCGCCGCAGTTGCCGGAGCCTTGAATATAGCTGACGATACCATTGAAAATGTGCTTGCCGGCATGTTTGTAAAATAATCCGGAGTAAAAAGATGTCTTTTACCATAAAAGCCAAATCATCCACCTGCCGTGCCAGACGCGGCACTCTGGTGACTGCCCACGGTATTGTGGAAACCCCGATATTCATGCCGGTCGGAACCCGTGGAACAGTTAAAGCCATGACTCCCCGCGGATTGGAAGAGCTGGGTGCGGAAATCATTCTCGGCAACACTTATCACTTGTTTTTGCGTCCGGGCATGGAAATAATCCGCATGGCGGGCGGTCTGCACGAATTTGCCAACTGGCACCGTCCGATCCTGACCGACAGCGGCGGTTTTCAGGTGTTCAGTCTGTCCAATCTGCGTAAAATCGAAAAAGACGGCGTAAGGTTTGCTTCGCACATCGACGGTACGCGGTTTTTCCTCGGCCCGGTGGAATCCATGGCGATCCAGCGTACACTCAACAGCGATATTGTTATGGCGTTTGACGAATGTACGCCGTTTCCCTGTACTTACGAACAGGCGGAAAAATCCCTTGCCATAACTCACCGCTGGGAAAAAATGAGCTTTGAACAGCCGCTCAACCCCGGTCAGCTGCGTTTCGGTATCGTGCAGGGCTCGGTCTATAAAGATTTGCGTATAGAATCCGCCCGCACCCTCGGAGCTGTTGATTTTGACGGTTACAGCATCGGCGGGCTTTCCGTCGGTGAACCCGAAGAAATGATGTTTGAGTGTCTGGACTGGACTGTGCCGGAACTGCCGGAAAACAAGCCCCATTACCTTATGGGGGTGGGTACGCCCAAACAGATCGTTGAAGGCGTTGCCCGCGGTATAGATATGTTTGACTGCGTAATGCCCACCAGGCTGGCACGGCACGGCAGTGCATTTGTCGGCAATGGTCAGACCATACCGGTCAAAGCGGGGCGTTACGCCAAAGACTTCACCCCGCTGGAAGAAGGCTGCGACTGCTACTGCTGCAAAAACTTTACCAAAGCCTATATCCGGCATTTGATGAATGTCGGCGAAATACTCGGTATGCAGTTGGTGACGATCCACAATATAGCCTACTTCATGCGTCTTATCAAGCGTATCAGAAAAGCCATTGAAACAGATACCTACGAAGAATTACGCCGGGAATTTGCATAAATACTCCATCACGGGATATATTACGCAGTGATGGAGTAAATGATGGAGTATTTTATCATGAACAATATCCAATTATGCGATGATTTAAAAAGTAAGTTGGATTCATTCCGTCCGTTTCCGGCGGAAACCTTATCTTCATTGCGGAATTATTACCGGATCGGTTTGACCTGGTCAAGCAATGCCTTGGAAGGCAACAGTCTTACTGAATCCGAAACCAAGGTCATTATTGAAGATGGCTTGACAGTTCAGGGAAAACCTTTGCATGAAGTTTATGAAGCATTGGGGCACGCCGACGCATACGACTATATCCACACAGTGGCTGTTGATAAAGATTTGGTTCTTGCGGATATACTTGAACTGCACAAGTTGTTTTATCAGAGGATAGCTCCGGAACAGGCGGGGGCGTTCCGGAAAGTGAAAGTTTTTATCAGCGGCAGTCATTACCCGTTGCCGCCGCCGGAAAAGCTTGCCGGTTTAATGGATGAGTTTATTATTTGGCTTAATGAAAATGAAAAATCCATGCATCCGGTGAAACTGGCTGCCGAGGCACACCGGCGTTTTGTGTTTATCCATCCGTTTGTTGACGGCAATGGCAGAGTTGCAAGACTGTTGATGAATCTGCTTCTGCTCCGGCATGGTTATCCGGTTGCGATCATACCGCCGGTACTGCGTACAGAATATATAACAACATTGGAACTTGCTCATAAAATGCCGGAAAAATTTATTGCCTTTATTGAAGCAAGAGTGGTGGAAACTTTACGCAAACTCCTGCGATTGCTGAATAATGAAACAGTTCCGGACTGTGACGGAAAATTGACTGCCGGAGCGGAGGAGTTATTGCAGATAATAAAAAATAATCCAGGTTTCAGAGTGCCGGAGCTGGCAAGAAAAATACAAAAGAGCCGTCCTGCCGTGGAGCGGTATCTGTGGCAGCTTAAACAACTTGGATTGATCGAATTTCGCGGTGTACCCAAAAACGGCGGTTATTTTGTTAAATGATGGAGTATTTTTATGAAAAAGTTTTTGATTTTATTGGCGGCAGTGTGCGGTTTATCACTGGCGGCTGATGTGCCGGATAAGCCTTTGTTCAAAGTATTTGATGCTGTCTGCCGCGATAATTATGGCAAAAATACTTTGTTTTCTCCGTGGGGCATCCAACAGTGTTTCGGTATGGTTTACGGCGGGGCCGGAAAGGTCAGCGGCGGCGAATTTGAACGGGTGCTGGGTATAGATAAAGCCGCAGTAAAAGAGTTCCGTCAAGCCGCATTTGAACTGAAAAAAACTCAAGCCAAGTTCAACAGCTTCAATGCGGTGCTTTTCAATAAAAAATATACGCTTAAAGAGTCTTTTATCCGGCACGCTGTAAATCAATGCGGCGGCAAACTTTACCGTTTGGATATGGCACGCAAAAAAGAGTGTGTGCAGATGCTCAACGATATGGTCAAACGCGAAAGTTCCGGCTTGTTTGACAATGTGTTCACGCCGCAGACATTGATGGGCGATCCGGCGATGATATTGCTCAATGTGCTGTATTTCAAAGACGCCTGGGGTTATGAATTCCAGAAATATGCCACTTGCAAAGAAGATTTTACTATGCCGTCAAAAAACTGGGAGAGGTTGCATCACAGCCGTGTGGATATGATGAATTGCAAGCGTTATGTACCTTATTACAACGATGGCAAAGTGCATGGCATTGTACTGGATTACGCCGATCGCCGCTTCAAAATGATGGTGCTGACTACCGTAAATCCGTTGGAAACTCCGGAAAAGATCACGGCTCTGCTGGCCGCAAAAGGTATCCGGCACATTGTGTCAAACAGTTCAAGTAAAAACAAAACGGCTGTCAAACTGCCCAAACTCGATATTTCCGGCGAAGTCGATTTGAAAACTCTTTTCAGCAAACTTGGTATGAAGAGTACATTCGATCCCGTGCTGGGCGATCTGGATAATGTGGTACAGAATAATACTCTTTATATTTCACAAGCTAAACAACTACTGAAACTCAAACTCGATGAAAACGGTACCGAAGCTGCTGCCGTAACTTACGCTGTTGCCAAAGCTGCAGCGGCTATGCCGGTAAAAAATATCAAACTCAACCGTTTTTACGCCGATCACCCGTTTGTGCTGGTGTTGTTTGACCATCAAACGCAGGCAGTGCTGTTTATCGCCGCAGTATGGCATCCATCGCATAAATAATATAAATAACCAAAGAAAGGTATTGTTATGAAAAAGTTTGTTTTGCTGGTGTCGCTTTTGAGTGTCGGTTTCGGAGCAATGGGGTTCCCCGGTTTGTCAGCTCCAACAAATGCGTTGATCGCCGCTAAAAACCGGGGAGGTCAGCAGGATTCGATAAATAATATGCGGCAGATATTTTCCGGTATAACTATGTACACTGCCGCCAACAATGATATGCTGCCTGCTGATTTTTCGGCATTGGCAAGTTATGTCGGCGGCGGCAGGATTTTTGTTGCCGCGTTCGATAAAAAGAGCAAGCCGGCTTCCGGCAATGAGATCAAGCCGGGCAATACGTCGTTTGCTTATGTCGGTAATCTCGGCAGAATAGATGCGTTGAAAAATGCCGCTGCCACGCCCATAGCGTTTGAAAAACCGTGGCTGTTGCCTCCCAGTCAGCGGGCGGTGGTGGTGCTGTTTGCCGACGGCCATGTGGAGCGGATCCAACTGCCGGCATCCACGCCGAAGAGCTGTCGCGGCGTAATAGCATTGCTGAATAAAAAACTCTCCGACAAAAACCTGAAAAACAAGCTGAACAAAAACGCCGCCGCCGAAGATAAAGCCAAAAAGTAATATACTTTGCACTGAAACCAACAGCACACGCGGTACAGTTTAGCAGTAAAAATGCAAAAAAGGTGAAAAAATGAATGACGAATTAAATGAGTTGCTGAAAAGTACCGGGATTTCAAAGCAAAAAGCAGCATAGATGGCAGGCGTGGTGCCGTCAACGGTAACCCGCTGGGTAAATGGCGTAACCCCAGTTCCGCCGCTGGTGATCGAAAAATTAAGGAGGATTGACAAAATCATCAAGGGAGACTGACCATTTCCGTAAGGTCACGAAAAATTAAAAGCCGGGAGAAATTCCGGCTTTATCATGTAAAAGAATTAATTCCGCGACCTCACGAAACGGCATAAAAAGAGTGATATATTACATACAGGATTACATACATTTGCGATAATCAAAACCACCGGCTTGCGGAAAACTTCATACCCTGTTTGAAGCTCTCCGGCGGGACAGCGACTGGGCTCAACAGCAAGGCCATACACTGCAAGCCGGATATCTGCAAGTAGCAGTTCGCAGGCGTGAATCCGGCGGCATCTGGCCGGAGGAACAGTCCGTACGACGGACGGCGTTTGTATCGCGGAGCCCTCGCTGGGGCTCCTTGGTCGTTGCTGGGTTGCCCTGGTCGAACCATTTCGTAATTGTCCGTAAAAGTCCTATGTCATTAGACAAAAATTTGATTTTTATACATTGTAAGAAGCGTTCAATTTAAGCATAATAAAAACCTTTCAATAATTTGTTTTTCAGAAAAACTTTGTTATAATTTCTACTAAAAGATATTATGATATTGTTTTTTATATATCAAAGTTGTATGTGTATGGTCTGGTCAGTCTATGTTTTCTTCCGGGAGCTGTTTGCGGTATTGCAATGGCGACACTCCGCTGTTGCGTTTGAAAAAGTGCGAAAATGTATATACATCGGTGAACTTCATCATCTGCGAAATTTCGCTTATCGACAAATCTGTATTTTGCAGATGCTCTTTGGCTTTGTTGAAAATTTTTTCAGTAATAAAATCAGCGGGTTTATCGTAGCGTTTTTCCCCAGGCGGCAGTGTTTTCATACATTTACGGAAACGGTAACGCAGTTGCGGTACAGTAAGATTAAGACCGTCTGCAATCATCTTCACATTGATACTTGCTCCGAACTGATATATCTTGTTGTTCATAAATTGCAATATTTCGTGTTTCCCGTTATTCTGCTCCCGGTTGAATAAATATTCAAGCAAGCCTGCGAGCATAGTTATAAGCATTGCACGGGTCAATGAGATGTTGTATTTTTGATTTGTATCTACCAGATTGGCAATATGTTCCAGATTTTTGCGTACAAAAGCGGTAAAAAAATCTGCCGGTATTTTTACAATGTCTGCCGGTTGTTCGATATTTTCCGGCAACTGGAATTTGAAACTGAAATAACTGCACGGCTCTTTTTTTACCGCCTGAAACGCGTGCTGTCTGTTCATGGGTATGAAAACAGCTTCTCCGGCATTTAAGATAATCTCTTCTTTTTTGCCGGAGAGACATCTTCTTTGACCTGACAGCAAAAACTCAAGTTGGCAAAAGTCATGGCGATGTTTGTATATTTGCTCTGCATCCACTTCTTTTGCGTATCCCCAATAAAGCAGTTCAATCGGTATAAAATTCATAATCTTGGTACTTTTTAACAAAAAAATTATACTTTATACCATTTACAATACACCGTTTTTGAGATATAATAAAATCGTGGAACAAAAAAATCCGTGTTTTTTTGCAAAAAAGTCAATAGAGGAGTTGAAAAATGAAATCTGCAACGAGTAGCAATTTCTTCCTGCATGCAGGAAGGAAGCTGACCCGCTTCACACTTATTGAACTCTTGGTGGTTATCGCAATTATTGCCATTCTTGCGGCAATGCTTTTGCCCGCGTTGTCCGCGGCACGCGAGCGTGCAAGAACTTCCAAGTGCGTTGGCAATTTGAAAAACATCGGAACGGCGATCATGATGTACGCTGGTGATAATCAGAGCTTTGTACCTTGCGGACTGCGTAAAGGAGATGAGGACAAAGGCGTTGTGCTGATCAATGGCAATGACGGCTTTATGGATGGGCAAAACAAAACTACAATAATGTTCTTGCTTGCCGGCGGCGGATATTTCCCGGAAACCGAGCTGGCAACAGCAGATAAACAGCAGGTCGTTACCGATGTCCGTGACCGTTACTTCCGTTGCCCCAGCGATACAGAATATCACAAAGTGAATTTTGGATCAATAAGCTATCATATTTTTCTTGCCAATCTTGCCGCGTGGAACAATTACAGCAGTCAGATGTACAGCGAAGAATCCGCCCGTACTATCGTAGGGAAAGACCGCCCCGATAATGCGATTCTGAATGACAATTTTCCGTGGTATAAAGGAGGCACCGGTACTACTTACGGCAATCCGCCCAACCACCCCAGCACCGCCAATTTCCTCTTCCTCGGCGGTCATGTGGAAGGTTTGAATTACAAAGGTTTTGACAAATATGCTTACGGTTATGGTAAGATGCTGGGTATATTTGTAGATAAAATAGGCAACTGATATTTGACAATTTTTTACATATAAACAAAAAAAGAAAGGCAGAAAAATGAAATTCAAAACTCTGTTTATTCTGGCAGCGATGTTCGGAGCTATGCTCCTTGCCGCTGACGAAACTCCCGCCCAGCCGGAAGTCACTGCGGTGCCCGCCAACAATGTCGGTTCGGCATTCAAAACGGTCAAGCTCCCAGCAATGGAACTTAAAGACGGCGAAAAAGCTGTCCTCTCTTTCAAGGTATGGATCCCCGCCAATGCCAACACCGGCTGGACAAATGCCGCAATGGTGCGGTTTAACGGTAAAGTTCTGACCGGTGCCAATGCTCTGACCCGCAAAGAGATCGTTGCGGATTTCGGCAAGGGCAAGATCGAAAAGATGCCGCTCTTTGACAAGAAAAATGTTATGCTTACCTTTTATGCCAAAGATACTGCCGCAGAACTGGATAAGCGTATTACTTCCGACCGCGGAGAGGGTTTTACATTCAAATTTGATGTAAGCGATATGGTTTCTTCCGACCGCGACAATTATATTACCTTGCACAATGTGCGGTATCTTTATCAGATGCGTCAGATTTTCAAAAATCCCCAGTATGAGTTTATCGTAAACTTCAGCGATATCAAGCTCACCGCCAGTAAATAATAACTTTTTACAAGGAAAAATCATGTCTGTCAAACACACTCTTGCAGTATTACTGCTGGGGCTGGGGGGAGTTTGTGCCGCCAGTTCGAATGTTAAGCTGCCCGATATAGTTCTGCCCAACGGCGAACAGGCGGTTTCCAAAACCGTCAAATTCCCGGCCATCAAAAAAGTTGACGGCCAGACTGCCGTACTCAAATTCCGGCTTTTCTTTGACCGCAATATCACAGGCGGCTGGAACAATACAGCTACTATGGCACTGAACGGCCAGCAGTTGACACGCTTTACCGCTGCCGGCGAAGAACGCTTGCTCCGCCGCGGCAGAAATATGCTCATTACCGATGGCACCGTTGACTGGTGGAACAAAAGTTCCGGCCTGCTGACCATGTTCGGCCCCGGCAAAGGCGAGGTTGACAGTCGCATCATCGCTCCGCGCGAAGAAGGCTTCTGGTATTATCTGGATATTTCTGATATAGTCAACTACATCGAACTGGGTCTGGATGACCGTATTGAATCTGCGGTTGAAAACGTTTTTCAGCTCAACAACGGTCTGACCAAAGCTCTTGCCGGAAGAACATTGGATGTGCCTTTGACATTCAAGGATGCCGAAATCATTTATATAAACACTGCAAAAGCCGCCAAACTGCGTCCGGCACAGCCGTTGGCCAAAGTCACGCCCGCCGCAACCGTTGCCAGTATAAGCAACGGCAACTTCAAGGTATCGGCAACCAAAGCCGGCGGGCTGGTTATCGAACGCAACGGCGAAAAATATTTCTATTCGGCAGCGTTCTCCTATCCGGCAAAGGGCAAGATGAAGTTTGACCGTCTGTCCGCCGGAGTCAGCAAAAACCGTGCCGGTTGGAACCCGGTCATTGCCAAAAAAGGCAACTCCATTATCATCAGTGCCGCGACCGCCGACCGCAAAGTCGTGCGTACAATCAAATTCAATAAAGATGGTCTGCTCGAAATCGCTGACGCCATTACCAACCTCTCCAAGCAGGATATGGGCGTTTACAGTTTCTTTAATGTAACAGCACAAACTGCGATCAAACCCACCGCTCTTTACATGGCCGGTATGCAGAGCATTACTGCCGAAACCGGTGTTGGAGCCAATCCCACGCTTTATATTCAGGGCAAAAAGAGCGGCTTCGGAGCGATGGCGGTGGATGATGCTTTCCGCTGTCACCTTGAGTTGGCCAAAGTTGCCGGCAACAGTGCCGAACTGCGTAACCCCGCGGGGATCAAACCCGGCGAAACCTACACGCAGACCCAGCTGGTCATGCTGACAAGTTCCAACGATTACTTTGAATTCATCAACACTCTGCGTCGCAATCTGGGGATGAACCGCACTCTTGACGGACCCATTTCGCTGGGTGTCCGTCAGTATGCCAGCGGTGTGCAGCTGCGTATTGGCACAGGTCAGGAATGGTTTGAATACTCCAGCAAAAAAGAGATCAATATGCCCCGGTCGGAGTATATGCAGATTTACAACACCAACCGCGAAAAATTCCGCAAGTCGCACCCCGATCTCAAGCTGCTGGTAAAAATGGAAATGTCGCCGCACATGATCGACCTTGACAAAGTTAAAGACGGTCATCTGCTGCCCAAGTCCGGTGCCGCACTTCAAGGTAAGTACGGCGAGATCATCAGCAAAAAAGCTACTGAAATCATCGAAAAAAACACTCCCTTCGGCGACAGTATCCTGCGTGCCGCCGACGGCAGAGCCATTGTGGATATGTATTACCCCAACGGCAACGAAAATGTATTTTCACTGCTGGTCTATGCTTACAAAAACAATGCTTACGAACAAAAAATCCTTGAACAGATCAAATGGCTCATCAAAGAAGGCGGTGTGGACGGTATCTACATCGACCAGTTCGCCAACGGCACCATGTACCCCATGACCATCGCCAAAGACCGCACCAGCTATGAACGCTGGGACGGCAGAAGCGTGGTACTCAATCCCGACGGCACGATCAAGATGAAGGTCTTTGATATCGGCTACGCCTGCGGCCCCAGCCGAGCCAGGATCATCCGTCAGGTACTCGATCGCGGCAAGGTCTTCCTGGCCAACACCCAGCCGGTAACCAGTTCCGAAGCCGAAGCCGGCGGTCTGCGTTTCTACGAAACCGACTGCGAAAACCTCGGAACCATGCTCATGGGTACCGGCAAACCCGGCACATTCCGTCATCAGGCATTCGCCCAGATGAGCCCCAGCCCGATGCTGTTGGGGACCCGTCCTGGTATGTTCACCAAAGACAACAGAAACTTTGCCAAGATACTCAACCGTGCTTTTATCTGCGGTCTGCGTCATGGTCTGCTTTACATACACTACAGTTGGAGCAATGCTTCGGAGTGCTACGGATTTATCAACTATATGTTCCCGATCACACCGGAAGAACTCGGCGAAGGTTTTGTTATTGGTAAAGAACGCATCCTCACGGCAGTTTCGCGTAAATTCACCGTCGATGTAAAACCGCACACGATCGTTGCCTTCGATGATGTCGGCAAAACTATGGATGTCAGCAAAGTGGCCACGGTCAAGGCGTTGAAAAATGGCAAATACGAAGTCGATGTAAAGCTCAACGACTGGAACAATACCTGTGCCATTGTACTGGAAGGCCCTGCAACTCCCGCCGATGAAGCCGCTCAAAAAGCTGAAGCGGCAAAAAAAAAAGTAATTAAAAACAACAGAAAATACCCGAAAGTTCTGATCGGGCCCACCCGGTCAAGCAAATACACTGACCCGCAAGCGGAAGAGATCGGAAACGCCTTCCGCTTCTCCAACCGTGATGGTCGTGGTATCCGCGACCGTATCAAAGAGTGTATCAAAAATAAAACTCCGTTCTCAATGATGGAGATCATTGACCGTACAGCTGAACAGTTTCAGCGTCCGACCGAAAAATTCTATGACGGAAACTTCATGAAACCCGAAGTTATCGCAGATCTGCTTAAAGAAGCCGGTGATCTTTATTTGGGACGGGAAATAATCGGCGAATTCGGCGGCATGGTCTATTGGCCGGAAAATTCCGTTATCCGGGTCTATGGCAAGCTGAAACCGGCTAAAGATCTGGTGGAAGCCCGCAAGAACTATTACGATCAACTCAAACGCTTTTCCGACAAAGACCGTGCTTACGGCGGCGGCCCGTTTTTGAGCGTCTGCTCCTGTATGAGTTTTCCGCCGATCACGGATCAGCTGTTTGATACCTATCAGCTGGAAATGATGCCCGGAGATCCGGAACGCCTTGCTTCGGCATTTCGCGGAGTCAGCCGTGCTTACAACAAAAAGCACTTCAATACCTTGATCGCTCATGGCTGGTATGGCGGAGCAACCTGGGATGAACTCTTTTTCAAACGCTTCCAAAACGCACTCAACTTTGCCTATATGTCGGGCTTCAGTGCGATTTTCAGCGAATCCGGTCACTTCGGCTGGCCGTTTTACGGCTACAATATCCGGCGGGAAGATCCCCGTGCAAAAAGATTCCGCAAGATCATGAAAGATTTCAAAGATTTCTGCGAAGTTGACGAGCGGCCCACCGGCGGCCCCGAAACCCCAATGGCTTTCATGCAAGGTCATCTGGACGGCTGGCCCGGCTTATGGGCATACAATGTCTGGGGGCAGTTCACGCCCGACTTTGCCGTCGGCGAACCGGAACAGGGTTGGAAACTCACCGAAGATATTTACCGGAAAAGCACATGGTTCAACCACGACAATCTGGGTTCCACCGATAAATCCGGTCAGCCGCCATGCGGCATGTATGATGTGATTCCAGCCGATATACCGCAGGATAAACTCAATAAGTACAAACTCATCGTAATCCCCGGCTGGAACACCATGACCGATGAGCTTTACAACAAGCTCTGCAAATATGTTGAAAACGGCGGTACTCTGGTAATGACTCTCGCCCAGATGCGTACCAATATCAAACGCAATGAGCCGATGAAGCTCTACAACAACGGCGATTTCAGCAAACTTTTCGGAGTGAAGATCAACGGCAGATCGCCGATCGAAATCACCGGAGTCAAATTCCCGCACAACAGCTCCGCTGACGGCAAATATCAGTGGGTCAACTGGGGCATGGACAGTGATGCCAAATTTTCCAGCAACGGAACTTATCGCAGCGGTCAGATAGTGGAAAATAAAGCAACGGCACTGGCGGTTTGCAGCAAGAATTTTACCGCTTCCGAAGATAAAAAAGATGAACAAGTGCCGATTCTGCTGGAACACAAGCTCGGTAAAGGGTATGCGTTTTTCATCAACAGCGAAAAGTTCCCCGGACATCCTGCACTGTACGACTTCATGCGTTATGTCACAAGCGTACTTATGCGGGGCGAACAACCCGCCGGTCTGAATGTTACCGCCACGGAGGGTATCCGTTATGCAGTGTATGGCAAAAGCATATATGTGACCAATACCGATTCCGATTTTGACGGATTTTTTGTACTCAACGGTAAAAAATATCAGCTCAAACCGCAGCAGCTGCTGCATATTGAAAGGTAATGAATAAAAATGAAGAGGATCAATGTAGGATTTATCGGTGCGGGGGCATTTATTTCCAGCACGCACCTGAAAACCGCCGGTGAAACAGATTTTATCAACATTGCCGCTATTGCCGACCTCAACGAAGAACTGCTGGCACAGCACTGCAAAAAATATGATGTCGGCTACACCACAACTGATTACAAAAAAATCCTTACCGATAAAGATATTGAGTTGGTCGTCATCGGCACCAAACAGGATACTCACGCTCAATTGATCGTGGAATCGCTCGATGCCGGCAAATGGGTCTGGTGCGAAAAACCCATGTGCGAAACAGAAGCCGAAGCCGAAGCTGTTCTCGCCGCCGAAAAACGCAACCCCGGCAAACTCGCCATCGGCTTCAACCGCCGCTTTGCCCCGGCAGTGCAGAAGGCTCTGGAGATCATGCGTTCCAAACTCTCCCGGCCGTGGATCATCAATTACCGGCTCCAGAGCAACGGCAGTTACAAGACCGACAGAAAAGATTCGTTTTATCACAACCGTGCCCATATCGTTTACGAAGGCTGTCATCACCTTGACCTGATAAGTTTTATCATGCAGGAAACTCCCACACGGGTCTTTATGAGCGGTACCGGCGATGAAAACGATATATCCATTCTCGAATACAGCGACGGCTCGCGTTTTGTCTTTACCTGTACATCGCACGCCGGAAGCACTATGCTCGAAAAAGAAGTCATGGAAATCTTTTCATCCGACGGGGCTGTCAGCATCCGCGAATTTACCGAAATGCGGGTTCGCGGCATCGAAGGCGAACAGGATTATTTGTTTGCACCGTGCCGCTGTCCAGCCGACGAAATGGTAATGAAGTACGGCTTCGACGCCTGGCACGCGTTCCAGAGCCGCCTCGTGGAGCCAGACCGCAGTCCGGCACAGCCGCTGCCGCCGGTAAAACTCGCCTGCCAGGAACAGCCGTTCCATGAAAAGATCGAAGATATTTATCAGCAGATGAAATCGCTGCCGTTTCAGGACCGCAACTTTCAGGTGGCCAAAGGCTGGATCGAAGCGTTTAAGCACTTTGCCCGCTGCTGTATGGAAAAACTTGAGCCGCAAACCGCAAACGGCACCGACGGCAAACTTGCCAACGATATAGCATTTGCTCTGCTTGAATCCAAGAAGACCGGGATGCCGCAGAAATTTAAAAATAACTGAAAAAGGAGATGATTATGAAAAAAATTGGGATGTTCCTGCTTGCCGCCGCCTGTGTTTCGCCGGCAATGGCTATTGACAAAATAGCTCTTTCCAATGGCTCTTTTGAAGAACTCAATGCACAAAAGAAATGGCCGGTCAACTGGCAGTATAAGGCCCAAAGCAAGGGCGGAGTCATAACCTCCAATGCCGCCGACGGAAAGAACTTTCTGCGGTTTGCCGAAGATTACGGCGTATTGAGTTTTGATTTGAATGTAAAAAATCCCGCCAATGCCGTAGTGGAAGTTTCAGCAGCAGTAAAAGGCAGCGGCGACTGTAAATTCGGCATCATATTGCTTTATATGATAAAAACCAGAAATACCGCCAAGCCTGTACTTTATACCCACAAAGTCATCTGGGATCACGCCGTAAGTGATAAATGGCAGTCGCTCACCCGACAGGTCAGACTCCGCGAAGAAGCTGTCGATGGTCCGCTTTATGTGGCCTATTACCGCAGCAACCGCACCGGCGTACTGGATCTGGACAAGGTATCGCTCAAAACCATCTCAAGTGCCGCCAAACCGGTTGCGGCCCCCGCTCCCGCTGCGGCATCAGCAGTAAAACCGGCAGTCAAACTCCCGACTCTGCCCACTGAAATACGCACCAGCCTGACACCGCCCGGACTCTGCATGATGCTGCCGGAAACAGTCTATACAGTTCCCCGGTTTGAAACAAATATCTTCTTTGAAAATGTAGTCGATACAGCCAATATCAATGCGTATGCCATCGAAGTAAAATGTCCGGTCGGCAAACATTACACCAACCGCTGGTCGTGGACTCCGACTCCGCAAGATGCCGGCAAGACTTATGAACTCGAAATGCGTTTGTTCAACGATCACGGACTGGTGATTTCCGGCAAGACCAGAATTTACGTGGCAAATGAACCCGCTGACTATAAAAAGTCGATCCGTCTGGCTTTGCTGGGCGATTCATTGCTGCTTTGCAAATACCCGGAACATTTGCGGGATGTGATGAAGCAAACCGGCTTTGTAAACTATGTGCCGGTCGGCAGTTACACCCCTTCCGGCGAGATCCCCCAAGCCGGCGATATGGCTCACGATGCTTACGGCGGTTTTGCCTGGGGCGACTTTCTCCGCCGCTGGAAATACAGTATTCATGTAGTCAACGGTATTCAGGATAAAGCCGAACGCGAACAGATGATCGCGTTGGGTGTCATCAATGTACCCAAATCAGACGATTACCGTATGCGCAGTCCGCTTTTGCGGTTGGAAAACGGCAAGCCGATGCTGGATATACCCATGTGGCTCAAGCGTATAAACAATGGTAAATCTCCGGAGTTCATCATTATTGAACTTGGCGGCAATGATGTATTCAGTGCCACTACAGCAGAACGGCTCGAAGAATATGTGAATGCTTCCATGAAAAACGCCCGCAAACTGCTTGCAGAATTGCGTAAACACGCTCCGGGATCCATGATCGGCGTGACCACCGGTCAGGTGGGCTGTTCGCAGGATGGCTTCGGCTATAATTACAACTGCCGCCAGAGCAGTTATCAGTACCGCCGCAATATCCAGCGGTACAACCGCGAGATCACCAAACTGGTAAAAGAACTGAACGACCCGGCGATCGAGCTGGTGCCGATACACCATTGCATCGACTCGGTAAACAGTTACATCAAGCAGTCCCGACCGGTGCATAAACGCAGCAAAATTTCCAAACCAATGGATGTAAATGCTCTGCACCCCAATCTGGAAGGCGGGTATCAGGTCGGCGATGCCATTTACAGCTATCTGCGTAAAAAACTGGAAAAATGATCCTTTAAGATAAATTCAGGTTATTGAGGGAATTTCAAAAGTCATTCAATACAAAGTCAAAGAGCAAAACCAAAGTCCGGCACAAGTCGTTTTCCGGAAGTTTCCGGCATCGGGCGGCGGGGAACAGACCAAACCGTCCGACATACCGGCACAGCGGGATGAGATTGGTTTGGAAGCCCAAGCTGCACTGTTGATCGAAGCAATTTGTACCGAAGAGCGTTTTCCGGGGATGCCAGATTGCGGGCATACTTGACGTGAGCGGCAATTACTTCAGAACTGGTAGCCTGAATAAGCGGTACATACTTTTCGGCTTCTTTGATAGCTTGTTGTTTATTGCGGGTTTTGAGGCTGATTGCCTTGCGGGCTCCATTTACCTGATAACGGAAGTAGTAAACGCCATTCGGTTCCTTCTGATAGACGGTACCGATTTTCAGCTTGATTTTTTGAACAGCCATATCGTTTTCCATAATTGATTCCCGGATATAGCTTAAAATAGTCTGTTTTTAAGGATATGAATCAGTCAAACGGTACCCAATGGTACTCTTTGAGGTAATTTAAGCACAAAAATGGCGGATCCGCCTTCGTTGAAACTACGGCGGGACAAAGAGCGAGGGATTCGACACGAGCGGGCTTTGCCCGCCGTGAGCCGGAGGGCGTCAGCCCCCGGCAACCCCCCTTAAAAAATCACTCGCTCATGCGGATTTTTCCGCTTGAGCGAATCAGGTATAAAGAAAAAAGAACAACTTGCAAGCTGGCTTGTGAAGTTGTTCTTTGCTTTATGCCGTGATTTTTCGTTTAAAATAAAAATGGCGGAGAGAAACTTTATCTTCCCCCGCCATTCTGAAAGGCTTTTTGAGCTTAAAAACTTGAGAATTTTGCTGTGAAATGAAATTCTGAAAACCGCTTCACTTTGATTCAGAAAAACTCAGAATACTATTCAATACCAGTCAGATAAAATTTTTCATAAACTGGAAATATCCCCAGACGGTTCCCGACCTTATAAC
>SUVS01000080.1 GCA_015061885.1 Lentisphaerota bacterium | reverse complement strand
AATATATGTTTGAGTATTGAGGTGATTTCAAAACTCATCAAAAGTCGCCCAAGGCATAACCTTCGCCCGGCAAAAGGGGCGTTTCCGGCAGTTACCGCTACGGGTAGCTGCCGCAAACTACCTTTCATCGGACTGTGGTTCTGCTCTTTGCCTTTGTTTTGAATGACTTTTGAAATCACCTCTATTGATAAAGAAATGATGATTTTTTATAGGATTGAACGGAAAAAATAGAAAAAAGGCTGTTGTAAACAGTTTACTGTTTCTCTGCGAGATACTCCAGATAGCACTCTTTGAGGTTTGCTGCCGCCGGGTAGCAGGAGTTGTTGCTCAAGAAGTGCGGGGCTTCAAAGGTGATGATCTTTTCGGCATATTTATTGGCTGTTTCCAGCTTGAAAAGCATCTTGCTCCATTCGATCACCGGGAAACGCCACGGCATATCGCGGTCAAAGGTTTCCAGATTGCTCCAGAATCTGACATTGAATTTGTCGCACACCTCTTTGGTAGCCGCCATGAAATCCGGCAGCTCGGCAAAGTCCACATGACCATCCATGAATGCTGCATAGTCGATCAGGCCTTCCATTTCCGTATAAAGATACTCAAAATGTTTGGCGTGGAGTTCCGGCGTTACGGCAAACTGCGGTTCGTATTTTCTGCCGGCGTAACGCGGCGAAATCAGGATGGGTTTATCCGGTGTATCCTTACGCATTTTCTGTGCCAGAGGCTTCCAGACCTTTTCCTGATGGAACTTTATATCGCCTTCGTGCGAGATGTACCAACCGTAAAAACTGGCGTGATGGCTGTAACGCTCCAGCAGTTCGTCGATCAGGCGGCTGTTGAGATCCACTTCGCCGATCCAGTCATTCTTGATCCAGTATTTGCAGGAGTCACAAAGCCCCATAAATACTTTCATATCAAGGTTGTCGGCTTCTTCAAGAATGAAATCCACCAGATCGTAATGGCCGTGCAAGGTGCATTTCATCACCGGTGAATCGTACATGGATGAATCCCGGAATCCCACGCGGATGATCACCAGTGTATCAATCCCCATGGCTTTCTGTTCGGCAAGTTCTTTCTGCCAGATACGCTTTGTCCAGTTATTAGCAGGAATATCGGCGGCAACGCCGTCAATAAAAGTTCCGCTGATTGGAATAAATGCTTTGTTCATACAAATAACTTTCTTTATTCAAGGTTGGAGATTTCTTCGGCAGTCAACGGTTTGTTGTAGAATGTTGCTCTGCTCAACAAACCTTTGAAACTGTACCCGGAACCGGTACCGGAGGCTGAACCGAATGCCATGTAACGGTAGTTTATATCATTGATCTTGGCGGGAACGGGTTTGCCGATCAGTTTGCCGTTGATATAGACGGCGACATTTTCTTTGTCGTAAGTTATTACGCAGTCATACCAGGTATCGGGCTGAATGGGATATGTTGCCGGGGTGGCAATGCCGGTGCCGGATTTGACCCCGTAACGGCAATGGAGATTACGCCAGTACAGAAAGACCGTTATACCGGTGATTTTGTCGGCTCCAGATCCGAACTGGAAGAGCTGATAACGCACTTTGCGGTCGTAATCGGCAGGCGTTTTGAAGGTGAAACGCATGGTGAATCCCTGCGACATTTTCAGATTTTTCGGCGGAGTTACCGCCAGCAGTTCACGCGGTACGGTGCGGTCGCCGCTGAATTGCAGAACTTTGCCGTCAGGGCCGTCGCCCCAGCTGAACTTCTGCGGTGCGGAAACTGTAACTTTACAATTGTTTGCGGAGAGGTCTTTGATGGTTTTTACATCGCCGGTATTCAGTTCCAGATCCAGCACCGGTTCCGGAATGTCTGCCAGAAGTGATACTGCACTTGCGACTGCGGCGAGCGATAAAAATAATTTTTTCATGGTTTTATCTTTCATTGGTTATCGGTTGACTGATTTGTCAGTTTATACTGCTCAATTCAACATAAATATATCACACAACTTATAATTTGTCAAAAAACGCAAAAACATTGATCTTCCCCCGGTTTTTGTTTTCACAATATCCCGGGGGGAGGGTAGCGTTATTTGCTGTAAACTTCGATTTCAAAAAGCTGGGTATGATCTCCGTTGTTGGCGGTTACATAGAGCCGGACTTTTTTACTTTCAACGGGTTTGAATTTGACCTCCTGAACCTTGCCTTTGGCATTTTTGACTTCGGCAACGGTTACATATTTGCCGTCAACTTCCACTTGGATCTGGTAATCTTTAAGCGAATCAAGTGCCGGATAAAGCACCACCCTGCCGATGGTCTGCGGTTTTTTGAAGACCATTTCGATCCAGTCCGGAGTCTGATTGGGCGTGCCGTCTTTGGAAACCACCACGCCGTTGCTGTGCGGATTTACGCAAATTTCACCTTCCGTTACGCCGTCGGCAAGATGCCACAGACCTACTTCGTTGTAGAGTTTCCTGAAAGCGTTGCTGGAGGCATAGATCTCTACGGTTTCATTTTCATAACGCTGATATGCTATATTGCCGGGCTTGACGCGTTTGGCATACTCTTTTTCGATCAGGTCTTCGATCTCTTTGACCGTAAGCAGTTTGAAATCGCTCATGTTGTCGGTGTAAACTTTTACTTCCCACGGGGTGAAGTGTTCCGTGATCCTGCCGTTTTTGAATTGAGCTTTCCGGTTGGCGGAAAGTACCTGCACGGCTTTGCTTCCGAACGGGGCAAAGTCAATGGTGTAATCTCTTGCTTCGTCGGAAAAGTTGGCTGCCAGCAGCCAGTGGTGATTGTTGTTTTCGTTGCACTTGCCCAGCAACCGCAGATCACTGTTCGAGGATTTGGGCTTGACCTTGCTGTCGGGCTGAATGACCGCTTCATTGCCGATGAGCTTGAGTTCCCGGTTCAAATGCACCAAGCCGAGGTAGAGTTCGGGGAACTGTTCTTCGCAGCGGTTGTACTGCACTATGCCGCAGGCACCCATGGTCAACGCACAGATGTTCTGACTGCGGTATGATTCGTAGGTCGGTATGGGGCTTTCGCGTACACCGGCATCGGCGTAGTTGAATCCCTGATGCATCCAGGTTATGCCCTGTTTGAGATGTTCGGGGGCATTGTCGTAATTTTCTTTCCAGCGGTCAAGGTGGCGGCCCATTTTGCTGAAATTTGCCATCTTCTTTTCACGCGTGGACATGTGATAAGTGTGCAGAGCGTTGAGTTCGGCACATGCCGCAAAGAGCGTGTTGCCGCCGGCGGTGGTGCTTATCATCAGCGGCCGGTAGGGGTCGAGATCGCGGATGTGGTTGGCCATGCCCACCAGATTATCCGGGCCGAAACCGCCGACCGTGGGTTCATCCATAAAGTAATAGATCATGATCGATTCATCATCGCGGTTCTGTTCGACCAGATTGCCCCAGACCTTTTTGGCTTTGGGCGAAGCACCTTCTTTGCGGAGCAAACGGGCATTTTTGCCGGTGAACATGTGGAAAAGTTTGTACTGACCGGGGTGCTTGGGAGTCTGGAGCGTAAGATTGTATTCCGGGAAGCTGTAACGGGTGTCGCGGCCCCACAGCCCGAGGATGAAAAAGCGTTTGCCTCCACGCCGCCAGATGCCGTCTTTGCCCCGCCACATGCCGTAGGGCTTGAACTCAAGTTTGCGTAAAACTTTGACGGTTTCGGATTCAACTTTATTGTTCTGACCGATCAGAGCAACTGCCACATCCAGCTTGCCGTAAGGCAGTTTGGCATTGGCGAACTCAAAGTTGATGAGTTTAGCCGCCGGATACTCCTGCTGGAGAATGACGGCTTTTTCGCCGGCTTTGCGGACTTGCAGCCGGACTTTGGCATTTTTTGCGGTACTGCCGATGGAGATGGTGCCGCGGACTTTATCAAGTTTCTGCGATTCAAAAATGGCATCGCGGTAGTGCGGGTCGATAAAGTCGATCTTTATCGGGGTGAAGTTGGCATTGCACTTGAAGAGTTTGCTTGCCAGTACCCGGTTGCTGGCCTGATCGAGCAATCTCATTCTGCCGGTGTATTTGCCGTTGTAAGGTATCTGCAATGCCGGCGAAGCAAACATAGCTTTTTCGCCGTTTTTGAGAACGAATTTTTTGCTTTCCTGCGAGGCGATACCTCCGGCATCCGGCGAAAGACGGACATCGAAAACAAGATTTTTATCGCTGCCGGTGCGGTTTTCGACCGTGCTTTTTACGGTGATATACTGTTTGCCGTCAACCATTTTTTCATCGAACTGCGGCGGATCGAAGCCCCAGTCGTAGGCTTTGACATTTTTGGGCGGAGTTATTTTCCGGAAGTTGGCGGCAATGTGGCTGTCGCCGGTCAGACTGCTGATTTCTCTACCGCAGTGGGGGAGGTTGTAGCTTTCACGCATCAGATTTATCCGCCAGAACTTGGCTTTGCTGTCAAGGTTTTCCAGCGATGAATAAGGTATTTCCACCTCGCAGCTCCAGAAATCTTTGCCTTTGAAGACTGCACTTTTGTATTCGCAGTTCCAACCCAGATTGCCTACTACGCCGCCCTGTTCTTTGGCCTGCTGTGAACGGCGGTTGAAACAGTTGACTGTAAAGTGCAGATAGCCGTCTTCGCTTTCCGACGGCGTAAACATTATTTCCACACAGTCCAGATAGAACGGACGGACTTCCGGATTGTCCTTTTTCGGGAAATATTTATCAGGGATGTGGCACTTGAAGCCGAACACCACTGACTTATTAGTATAAAGCATTTGAACTTCGGTCTTACGCGTGGCAACATCTCTGCTTTTTTCAAAGAGGATGAAATCGGTGGTGACCGGAGCATTTTTCCAGCAGTTGTCATTGAGTTTACCATCGATCCGCGGGGCCCGGCTGACCTGACTTGGGGTTATGCTGCCCGTTGCTGCCGACAGACTCAAAGTGCTGATTGCGGCAAGTGCCGCCAGTAATATTTTTTTATACATTTTTTATGTTCCTTATTTTAAGGTTTCAATCAACTCTGGTGGTATAAGCTACTGCCGAATAGCTGTTGCCTTCGCCGATAAACGAGAATGGTTCTTTTTTCTCCCAACTGTATTTGCCGCGCAGCTGATCGACGGTCAGACTTTCCACATGGCCGTCCAGAAAAGCTGTATTGCACAAGCCGCCGGTCGGTTTGACTGTTTTGTTCTGACCGGGATATTCATGGACTGCCTGACGGGGATCACCGGCACCGTGGCGGTAGTTGATATGCTGCGCCCAATAGCTGAAATAGGCATTGCCGACGCCGCTGTCCATAATGCACTTGACTTGCGAGGCATCGGGGAAAGCGTCAACTTTGATATATTTTTCATCAGAAATAACATAACGGTTGGCTATGTAGTGGTAGTAAGTGTATTTGGTAAAACTGTCCGATTCCGCCGGACAGGCAAACGCCATGCCTTCACGCAAGTTCTGACCGTATTTGAAATAAAGTCCGTAAGGTGCTTCGTGATACCCCTTGCCCTCTGAATCAATGCCGCAAAGCAGTGCCATCCAGGTATTGTAAGATACCTGCTTGTATATGCCGGGGCGTTTTGCAGGTACGATCCAGCCGTCGTAATCATCGCTGTACATGGCGTGTGCCGCGGTGATTCCTTTGAGCTGGCTTATGCAAGTAGCAGTTTTGGCACTTGCCCGTGCTGCCGAAAGTGCCGGCAAAAGCATTGCCGCAAGTATGGCAATAATGGCAATTACCACCAGCAATTCGATCAGAGTGAACGCTAAACCCATGGGTTTACTGCCAGAGTACCGGCAGTAATAAAAACTCGCTGCTTTTTTCATTACGCAATCTCCTTATCGGTTATGGTTTTTTATTGTTTGGATACATTATAGTATGAAAGAAAAACATTGTCAAGGGCAAAAAATATATTGTGATATTTTTCTATAAATTTTAATAAAATTATTCGCAAAAATTACTTTTTGTGATAAATTTACTTTAAAAAGCATAAATTTGTATTTTAGTATGAGTTAAATTATTTATTATGAAGAAGAATAAGCGTATCACTTTGCAGGAAATCTCCGCTGTTTCCGGTTATTCCGTGGCGGTGGTTTCGCGGGCTTTGAGCAGTGATATATCACAAAATAGAACTGTTGCCGCCGAAACTGCGGCAAATATTGTTGCCGCTGCCCGCAAGCTGGGGTGGTCGCCCCGGCGGAGTATTGCCGGACGCAAATCACTCGGAGCGGTGGGGGTTTTTGTGCCGCCCAGCACAATGGATTTATTGCAGGAGTTTCTGGCGGCGGTCAACAATGTTGCCCGCCAGAGCGATACACCCATATATTGCTATAATTCCGCCGATGCCGGGAGTTTCCGGCAGTTTTGGGAAAATCACGGCTCCAACAGCCGCAGTATCGGTGCGGTAAGTTATTTCCCGCCGGATAAAAGCGATGAGCCGGCATTTATGGAAATGTATAAAAAGTTCTGCAAACGCGATGCCCCGCTGGTGATCGTTCACAACAATGCCCCGGAGGATTTTCCTGCCGTATCGGTCAAGATCGACAACTTTTACGGCGGAAAACTTGCCGGAGAACACCTTGCTGAACTCAACTGCAAAGAGAATTACCTTTTCGGGTTCGGCACTGCCCGTTACCGCTATGAGCGTTTGCAGGGGTGCAGTGAAGTATTGAATTCAAAACATATACTCTACAATATCATCGTCCGCGATCAGGAACTGGATGATTGCAGTGTCAAACAGCTTGAACGGCTGACCGATTGGGAGTCGCCTGAACCGGTGGGCGTTTTTGTTGACGGGATGTATTCGGCATTGAAAGTACACAACTACTTTCAGAGCAAAGGCGTGGAAATCGGCAAAAAACTCAAGATCATCAGCTACGATGATTCGATCTGGATGGAGTGTGCCTATCCGGCAATAAGTGCCATCCGCCAGCCGTTTGCCGCAATGGGCGAAACTGCCATGAAAAAACTCTTCAATATGATGCGCGGCTACAAAGAAACCACCGAATACATCAAGCCGGAGTTGATCGTGCGGGCAAGTACAAAGCTTTGAACAATAAAAAAAAGCAGCGGATCTTCTGAATCGCTGCTTTTGCAATCTTGTGCTTAAAATTAATTAGTTTCCGGCGGATTTGGATCAACAATCACTTGTTGGCCGTTGAGGTGGGTTACTCCGTTGTAGAACCATTTCCAACGGTTGCTGACAATATATTTACGATTCTGCACGGTTTCGGCATGCCCGTCGTAGAATGCTACATTGGATCCGGTACCGCCGGGGTAGTCGATCAGCTTACCTTCGTTGTCGCCTGTAGGTTCTCCGGGAGTGATATCGCCGCCATGCCGCCAAGCCATGTGAGAACCATAACTGACGCCGGGTGATACTTTAGTACAGCTGTCGGCAAAGATTTGCGCCAAACTCGGATCCAGCAAAGCACTTTCCAGGCGGGGACGGAACTTGCTGCCTTCAAAAGGCTTGCCTACTTTATTGCTGGCATAACCGAATCCCACGTTGTTATGACCGTAATGCGTGTAGCTGAAGCGTTTTTTTGCACCAACTGTTGAGGCTTCCAGACCGGTACTTTCGCCGGGGCAGAAGAATATGGCAAATTGATTTTTAGTCTCTTCATTAGCATAGGAATCTTTTGATTTAGCTTCCAAACTTACATATGGCAAAAGTTGATGCGCCCAGAAAGAGGTTGCTGAATCTTTCAAAGTTGTACTGATAATCCAGCCTTCGTTGGAGGCGGCGTAGCTGATTGAGCCGAAACCCATCTGTTTTAAGTTAGCCAGACAGGCGGAAGTTTTGGCTGATGCCCGTGCTGCCGAAAGTGCCGGCAAAAGCATTGCCGCCAATATGGCGATAATGGCGATTACCACCAAAAGTTCGATCAAAGTAAACTGCCGCTTGCAAGCGGATGTGTTGCAGTGCAACACATCAATGGAACATTCGGTGCCTGATTTTGTAATCATGAATAAAACCCTCCAATAATGTAGAAATTATATCTGATGTTTACAGTATAACATATTTTTTCAGAAAAATCAACCCCATTTGGGGATTATTTTGCAAATTATTTTTTGTTATTGTCCTAAATTTTGTGAAAAACATTTATAATTTCCAATGTTGATAACAACATTGCCTACACAATTCATTTTGTTTTGCCAATAGTCCTCCCACGCTTTGGCATTTGTAAACCGTTTTA
>SUVS01000079.1 GCA_015061885.1 Lentisphaerota bacterium | reverse complement strand
ATCAGTGCGTAGCACCCGCTTTCGCCGGATTTCTTTTTTTGAGCCGGAAAGTTACACTTTCCGGGCAAAAAAAATCCGGCAAAGCGGTATCGCCCTCCGGAATCCTGGCAAAAAAATGGGGTGGTAGAACGGACTCGAACCGTCGACCTCCTGGGCCACAACCAGGCGCTCTAACCAACTGAGCTACAACCACCACTTTGTGTTCTAATAATATAGCACCATTTGTTTCTATTGCAAATGGCAAATATCAAAAAATCCCCATTTTTGCCAAACTCATCCACAAAAGCCGCAAGGCACACAGGCACGTCAGCACCTGGATTATTCTTGTGAAACTCTTTTGCGAAATGTTTTTCAAAAGTAGTATGCCGATTGCCGCACCGATTATCAGGAATATCACCATACCGGGAACTATTTTCAGCACTTCTAAAGTCAATCTGCCGTCCAAGGCAAAGAGTGGCAGTTTTATCCAGTTCAGGATCAGGAAGTACCACGCTGCAGAACCGATGTATTCCTCTTTGGAAAACTTCATCAGCACCAGATAGATCGCCATCACCGGCCCGGCGGCGTTTGCCACCTGCGTGGTGAATCCGGCGAGTATGCCGAATGTTGCCGCCATACCGATACTGCCGCGCCATTCGTCGATTTTCTGCTGAAATTTGCCTTTAGTCAAACTCAAAAGCTGTACACCGAGGATGATCGCCCCGATGACCAACCCCAGCACGTTGGTGTTGCTGATACAGCGAACTACCACCATGCCGAGCAGCAGCCCAACCAATGCCCACGGCAGGAGATTAATAACGAATTTCCAATTTGCCGCCCGCCGGTACCAGATCACTGCCAGCACATCGCCCACACACAAAAGCGGCAGAACTGCCGCCGATGCGGTTGCCGGGTCAAAAAACTGCGTGAACATCACCACTGCCAATGCACCCAATGCCGGGATGGCAGTTTTATTGATCCCGATAATTATTGCACCCAGTGCCATTACCGCGATCTGCAGCCACGAAAAATCGCCGAACATCCATTCAAACATTTTTTATGGCTCCGTTATTTGGCAACGATGTTTACCAACCGGCCTTTGACGCAAATCACTTTGGCAACTGTTTTGCCGGCAATCGCGTTCTGAACATCGGCATTTTCCAACGCCAAACGGGTCATGGTTTCATCATCAGCTTCAGCAGGCATCATGACATGAGCTTTGGGCTTGCCCAGCACCTGAACGAGTACATCGACTTCCGAAAGTTTGGTCTTTTCTTCGTCGTATTCCGGGAACGGCACATAGGTGATGGTTTCGCTGTGTCCGAGGATCTCCCAGAGTTCTTCGCCCATGTGCGGAGCAAACGGAGCGAGCATCTGCACGAGAGCTTCGGCGGCTTCACGCGGGATCTCTTTGAGTTCGCTCAAGGTATTGGTCAGCACCATAAGCTGACTGATCGCGGTATTGAAGTTGAAGCCTTCAATATCTCTGCCGACCTTTTTGATACTGCAATGCAGAACGAATTCCAAATCCTTGCCGCAGGGTTTATCAACAATGGGTGTTTCCGTAAGGATACGGAATACCCGCTTGAGGAAACGGTGTACGCCTTCCACCCCGGCGGTATTCCACGGTTTGACGGCTTCAAACGCTCCCATGAACATTTCGTACAGACGCATACTGTCAGCACCGTAGGCATCAATGATGTCGTCGGGATTGACCACGTTACGCAGACTCTTGGACATCTTGGCGGGGAATTCAACGAGTTTTTCGCCGTCAGCTTTGCGAACCGGTCCTTCGGAAGTGAATTCGACTTCGTTGGTGGGAACCAGCACGCCGCGGGTATCTTTGTAGGACATACCCAGGATCATACCCTGATTGACCAGCTTCTGGAACGGTTCTTTGGTGGAAACAAATCCGAGATCGAACAACACTTTGTGCCAGAATCTTGCGTAAAGCAAGTGCAGTACCGCGTGTTCAGCACCGCCTACATACAAATCCACCGGCATCCAGTATTTTTCTTTGCCCGGATCCCATGCTTTGTCTTTGTTGGCGGCATCAATGTAACGCAGATAATACCAGCAGGAACCTGCCCACTGGGGCATGGTGTTGGTTTCGCGGCGGCCTTTTCTGCCATCACGGGGATTGGTGTATTCGACCCAGTTTTTGGCTTTTGCCAGCGGCGGTTCGCCGGTACCGGTGGGTTTGAAATCGTCCATTTCCGGCAAGGCTACCGGCAGTTCGGACTCATCAACCAGCTCAATGGAACCATCTTCGTAGTGAACGATCGGGAAAGGTTCGCCCCAGTAACGCTGACGGCTGAAAAGCCAGTCGCGGAGTTTGTATTTGGTGGATTCTTTGCCTTCGCCGCGGGCGGCGAGCCATTCGGTTGCGGCTTTTTTGCTCTTTTCCACCGGCATACCGTTGAGGTCAAGGCCTTCGGCATTGGCTGAATTCATCATCACCCCAGCCCCCGTCCAGCAGGCTTTGCCCGCCAGAATGGCATCGACATCGGCATTTTCGGCGGCGGCATCGGCGGCATCGGGCTGAATGATGCACTTGATCGGCAGACCGAATACCGTGGCAAATTCAAAGTCGCGTGTATCGTGTGCCGGAACCGCCATGATCGCACCGGTTCCGTAGCTTGCCAGCACATAGTCGGCTATCCAGATTGGTATTTGAGTGCCGTTGACCGGATTTACGGCGTAAGCACCGGTGAAAGCACCGGTCTTTTCGGTGGCAAGCTCGGTACGGTCGAGGTCGCTCTTGAGCGATGCGGCTTTGCGGTAGGCATCGACTTTTTCGCGGCAGTCGGCAGTGGTGATGCTGTCAACCAGTGCGTGTTCCGGAGCCAGAACCATATAGGTCGCACCAAAGAGAGTATCGGGGCGGGTGGTGTAAACGGTTACAGTTTTATCAGTACCGGCAATCTTGAAAATGACTTCAGCACCGGTGGATTTGCCGATCCAGTTACGCTGCATTTCTTTGATGCCTTCGGGCCAATCCAGATCGTCAATATCTTCAAGCAGACGCTCGGCATATTCGGTGATCTTGAACATCCACTGTTTCATGGGACGGCGTTCCACCGGGTGGTTGCCGCGTTCGCTTCTGCCATTGATGACTTCTTCGTTGGCAAGCACAGTGCCCAGTGCCGGACACCAGTTTACAGCGACTTCGTCCAGATATGCCAGACCCTTTTTGTGCAGTTGCATAAAGATCCACTGTGTCCACTTGTAGTAATCTTTATCGGTGGTGTTGATCTCACGATCCCAGTCGTAGCTGAATCCGAGAGCTTTGATCTGTTCGCGGAAGTGGTCAACATTCTTTTTGGTGGTGATTTCGGGGTGCGTACCGGTTTCTACCGCGTACTGTTCGGCGGGCAGACCGAAAGCATCCCAGCCCATCGGGTGCAAAACATTAAAGCCCTTCATACGCTTGTAGCGGCAGATGATATCCGTGGCGGTGTAGCCTTCCGGATGCCCCACATGCAACCCTGCCCCGGAGGGATAGGGAAACATATCCAACGCATAATATTTGGGTTTATCGGAAAAATCTTCGGCTTTGAAAGTCTTTTCCTTTTCCCAGCGTGCCTGCCATTTGGCTTCGATATTCTTGAAATCGTACTCGCTCATAGAAACATCCTCTTTTATAAACTTTACAGAAAAATAATAAATTTCTATAATATAGTACCGGTAAAGTGTTTTTGCCATATAAAAAACCTTGCAAGATGGATTTTTTGTATTATATTACCGGGAAAACATATTTTTCAGGACTTTTTTTATGAACACAGTTGATACTATTGCCGCAGTTGCCACCGCTCCCGGCGGTGCGATCGGTATTGTCCGCATATCAGGAGAACATGCTTTGAGTGCCGCTCAAGCGGTTTGGCACGGCAGAAAATCTTTGTGCAGAGAAAATGCCCGGATGATGCTTTACGGCTTGATCGGCACCCCGGGAGAACCGGCTCTGGCGGTATATATGCCCAACCCGCACAGCTATACCGGAGAAGATGTTGTAGAACTGCACTGCCACGGCGGAGCCGTAACCGTAAGACGAACTCTTGAAGCAGTTCTGCGGCAAAAAAATATCCGCAGTGCCGAACCGGGCGAATTCACCATGCGGGCATTCATCAACGGCAAACTGGATCTGGCTCAAGCCGAAGCCGTCGGCGATATTATCACAGCCACCGGCGATGCCACACTGAATCTGGCTTTGCGGCAGTTGGCGGGGACGCTTTCCAACACCGTAAATGATATACGCGAACAACTGCTTTTACTGGCGTCGGATTGCGAATCAAGATTGGATTTCCCGGATGAAGAATTGGAGTTTGACGACAGTTCTCTTTTGGTCGAACGGCTTGATTCCGCTTGCACTGCGTTGCGTAAACTCATAAATTCAGCTCATGCCGGAGCGATTTTGCGGCAGGGGGTACGCGTTGCCCTTGCCGGTAAGCCCAATGCCGGTAAATCCAGCTTGCTCAATGCGTTGCTGGGGATCGACCGGGCGATCGTAAGCTCCATACCCGGAACCACCCGCGATACCCTCGAAGAACGGGCAGTTTTGCGGAATATACCTGTAGAAATAACCGATACCGCCGGATTGCGGGATGCCGATGATGAAATCGAAGCATTGGGTATTCAGCGGGCCAAAGATGCCATGAAGCAGTCGCAGATAGTGTTTTATCTGCTGGATGCCTCAAGTGATGACCTTGACAGCGAACTGAAAGAATTTGCCAGCAACCGCCAGTGGAACAATCAGCAGCTTATAGCGGTCTGGAATAAGATAGATTTGGCAAAAGAACGGATTTTGCCGGAAATTGCCGATGTACCCTGCGTTAAAATCTCTGCCCGGACGGGAGAAAATCTGGAAACATTGCTGGATTTGTTTGAAAAACTCGTCTGGCAGGATGACGGCAACGGTTCTGACACCCCCGAAGCAGTCAACGCCCGGCATTTATCGCTGCTGCAAGCAGCCGAAAACGCCTTGAAACCGGTCGCAGCCGAAATACTGGCGGGCAACTGGGAACTGGCGTCGGCAAATCTGCGGTCGGCATTGCTGGAAAGCGGCAGAATCGTCGGCGAAACCATAGAGCCGGATCTGCTGGATGAAATATTTTCCCGGTTCTGTATCGGAAAATGAGGTGATTGTAAAAATCCTCAAATGATAAAAATACCTTATTGGTGGATATATCAGGCAAAATTTATTAAAAAAAATTGCAAACTGGTGTAATATTCAGTTGAATATTCGGCAAGTGCGTGGTATCTTATTTACTATGCGGATTTTTAATTGTATTTTCCGCACGGTTTGATCGTTTAGTTTGGGATTTGGCAAAGTGGTTGAGAATGAAATATTGAAAAAGCTCATGTTACCGCCGGTACTGGTGGAAAAAGAGCATTTTCTGGTAAAATTTGCGGAAAATCAACAGGAAATAGATGCCGCAAAGCGTCTGCGTTATAATGTTTTTATGGAAGAACAGGGGCACATGGCAGGCAAAACAACTGTCAACGCCATAGATGAAGATGAATTCGATCCATACTGCCTGCATCTGATCGTAGTGGAACGCTCTGCAAATGAAGTCATTGCCACCTACCGGGTGCATCCGGGCGTGATCGCATTGCAGGGGCTTGGTTTTTATTCAGAACAGGAATTCAAACTTGGCGGTCTGGACAAAATCGCCGCCAAATCCGTGGAAGTCGGCCGTTCATGTGTCAAACCCGAATACCGCAACGGTGTAACCGTGGCACTGCTCTGGGCTGGAATGGCGGCGGTACACGAGCGGTCCGGGTGTCAATATTTGCTCGGGTGTGTAAGTCTGACTCCGGCAGACCCGGTCATCGGCAGAGCCATGTGCGGATATTTAGCCGGCAAAGGCGATGTTTTTACCCGTGAACTTGAAGTATCACCGCAACCGGGCTGGGAACTGCCGGAAGTCGATCCGGAAGCTGTCAGGGCTTATACTGAAGGCGAAAAAAGTGCCGAATTGCGTAAGCTCGTGCCGCCTTTAATGAAAGGTTATCTGCGTTTGGGAGCCAAGTTCGGCAGAGAACCGGTATTGGATAAAGAGTTCGGAGCGATCGATTTTCTGGTACTCTTCAATCTTGATGAAATAGATCAGAAATACGCCCGCCACTTTCTTTAACAGCATGATCTTTACGGAGTTGCAACAATGACTTTTTTTCGTAAAATCTGGCGTTTGAGCAAATTTCTGCTGTGGATGTGGCCCTTTGCGATTTATTCTGTTTTCTGCGGTATGGGTGGGCGTAAAGGCATAAAAAGAGTTGCGTACTGTACCCGCAGCTGGGGAAAGTTTCTGGTAAAAAACTTCGGGGTGCAGGTACAGTTTATCTGCGACCACCCGATCGAAGAAGGTATGCTTATAGTATCCAACCATCAAAGCTATGTGGATGTGCTTTTGCATGCGTCGCTTTTTCCAATCCGTTTCACGCCCAAAAAAGAGATCAAATACTGGCCGATACTCGGCTTTTATCTGGGGATCAGCCGCCCGCTGTGGGTCGATCGTAAAAACCGTCAGAAATCAGCGGCAATGGTGGAAGAGATCCACCGCACATTAGCCGACGGGGTATCGCTGCTGATTTATCCGGAAGGCACTACCAGCGATGGCGAACACGGTTTACTGCCGTTCAAAGCTACCAGTTTTGAAACCGTTATCGGCACCGACTTCAAAATTCAGCCGATCATCACGCAATATCTGCGGGAGCCGGACAACTGGAACGCCGCGTGGTATGGCGATCAAACCTTGTTGCCGCATGCATGGAAATTCATCGGCCGCAAGCAAATACGCGTAATAGTTACCGCTCTGGAACCGGTAACCCCGTTACCCGGTGAAGACCGGAAAGCTCTCGCCCGCCGGGTGGAAAAACTCATGCAGGATGCGACTGACAAAAGTATGCCGCAGGATTTGAGATTGATCGACAAAAAGGCAAAAGCGTGAAGTTTGAGGAAGCTACTTGGAATGTAACCACCGAAAACTTACCATTTTTGCACTTTGTCAAGCCGCTCAAAGGCAAGGCTGGACTTTCGTCAGTCGCATCATACAGGAAGCCATGTCAAAAAAAATCCAATAAAAATAAGTTGTAAAGTTGGTAAAAAATCTGTTTGGTGTTATCTTATTTTGAGCATACAGTTAAAATATAAAATCAGGAGAAATTTATTATGAAAATTGCCGCCCGTCTTTCTGTTGCAGTTGTATTGTTTGGTGCCGTGATCGCTATGACCGGTTGTGCCGATCCCGAACCCGGAAAAGGCGGAACGATCCCGCCCGCATGGGAAGAACCCGGTACTCCCCGCATCGGCGGCAATGGCGGCAATGGCGGTAAAGCCGCCTGGGATTCCGGCGACGAACAGCCTTCCGCCTGGGGGCAGGGTGCCAACGAAGGAGCCTTGGATGAACGCACCGGTGTCCGCCGCATAGAAGTTGCCGGATTCCCCAAGACGCTCTATTTTGGTTTTGATACCGACAGAATCAACGCTTCGGAAGTCAGCAAAGTTGCCGACGCCGCGGCCTTTATAAAGAGCAATCCCGGCATGGTGCTGGTCATCGAAGGTCATTGCGACGAACGCGGTACCGAAGAATACAACCGTGCCCTCGGTGAACGCCGTGCCCGTGCAGTGGAAAGCAAAGCTGCCGAAAACGGTGCCGACCTCGCCAATATCCGTACCGTAAGCTACGGCGAAGATAAACCCGCCGTTACCGGCAACGGCGAAAGTATCTGGAGCCAGAACCGCCGTGCTGTTCTCTGGGTAGGCAAAATCGGCAACTGATCTGTAAAAATAATAGAGGGGGCTGTTGCAAAACTGCAAGACTGAATGCCGTCAGCCGACAGCACACGCGGCGGAACGCCGCGAAGGGCGGTCAGGGCCCGCCTTCATTACAATACGGCGTGGCAAGCCGCGAACGCATGGGAAGGCAGTTTGCCGGATAAATTCCGGCAAACCGAGCGGAAATGTTCCGCGAAGCATCTCCGGTGTTGAGCGAAGCCATCCGGCGTTTGAAGCTATTGCTACGCTTTGGAGTTTTGCAACATCCCCTCCTATGAGAGACTGTTTGTCAAGTTATATTTGCAAAAAAATCGTAAAAAAGTTGATAATCAGCAAAAGATGATTCCCAAAGGTTGCTTTTGTCTTGCTCCTATTCGCGTTCTGTAATGCTTC
>SUVS01000020.1 GCA_015061885.1 Lentisphaerota bacterium | reverse complement strand
ACCGCCGGGGCATTGAAGCGTTGGACGAAGATTTTATTCTGCCGCCCTTTTCCCCGATTGATTTCAAAGGCACGACAGCCAAAGTCTGGGGCAGAAGCTACACCATCGGCAAATACGGTCTGCTGGACAAAGTAACCATTCTCAACGAAAACTTTCTGGCTGGAGCCATGGAATTTTCGGCAACGATCAACGGCAAAAAAGTTATTTTCAAGCCTGAAAATCAAACCGTTTTGCGGCAGAAAAAAGGCGTGGTGGAACTCTTCAGCTACGCCACAAGCAAAGATGTATCCGTGGAAATACGCACCGCCATTGAATATGACGGCATGATAAAGGTGGATTTTACCATCGTACCCCGCGGCACGGTGGAAGTCGAAAACTTCAAATACACTATCCCCTACCCCGAAAAATATGCCAAATTCATCCATTACACCGGAGCCAGAGAGGGGTATCTCTCGCTGAATGTTCCGCGTATAAGCAACACCCGCAAGCTCCCGGAAGGCAATGGTACCGTCTGGGAAGCACCGTTCAAACTGCTGGTCTGGCTGGGCAGTTACGATCGCGGATTACTCTGGTTCTGCGAATCCGAACAATACTGGAGCCCCCACGACCGGGCAAAACGCCAGGGCGGAGTTAAAGTTATCCGCAACAATGGTGTAGTCAAGCTGGAAATCGCCCCGGTCACAGAAAAACGGTTGTTCAGCAAGCGTACTACCTATACTTTCGGCTTGATGGCGACTCCGGTGCGTCCACGCACTCCCGGCTGGCGGGCTATGGATATGAATTACGAATACTACGCCAAAACCGCCCAAAACAAATATGGGGCCAATACCCCGGTCATTTACAGTTCGTTCAGCTTTGACCACACTCCGCCCAAATTGACCAATCCGGCGGCGGTGCACTTTTATCCCCGTATCTACAACCCGGCAGCGTATAAAAAACGCATTGATGATGCTCATAAAAACAACCGGCTTTTCGGTATTTACATCGACCCGGTGCTTTGCACGCTTGGTGTTTACAAAAATATAAAATTCACCTACCGGTCGTGGGATCCAACGACCGACCATGCCGACAACCCCAATCAGAAGTTTGAAAGCAACTTCCTGTGGGAACCGCCGGAAAAGAAAAAGTATTTCGACGAATGGCGGCTTGAACCTTTGAAAACTGCTTCCTACAAAGGCAACGGAGGCGAACGCCAGTTCCAGGTGGGGTTGGGCAGCCGTTATCAGGATTTCCTCTGCTATCTTTTGGAAAAACACGCCGATCTCGGCTGCGACGGCATTGCAAACCTCGACGAATGGGGTCCGGTGCCGGACAGCAATCACCGTCACGATGCCGGTTACTATGACCGCGACGGCAAGCGTTATCCGGAATACGACTGGTTTGCACGCCGTGATATGCTCAAGCGGTTCTGTGCAGTGTTCTACAAAAAGCACGGCAGACTGCCCCTGATGCGGGTGCATCTGGCGGCGACACTGGTGGTGCCGATCGCCAGTTTCTGCGACGGTGTCATCACCGGCGAAAGCTGCAACTCCGGCTATTTCAGCCGGCCGAAACTGCTGGATAAATACACTGTCAATGCTGACAAGATCAACGAAAGTCTGAAAAATGGCGGCAGAGATTTCATGTACTATGTTTCGCCCCCGGAACGCTGGGCGATCGAGTACGGCGGTCAGGCATTCGGCTGGAACTGCAGCATTATGAGCAACATGACCAAAAGTCCGCAAATTGATGCAGAATATGCTTCCAGCGAAGATGCCGCCCGCGAATACCTTGCCATGTGTCTGCTGCATGACAACACTCTGTGGCCGATTTTCTGCAATCCGGCTCCGGCGTACAAACTTATGAAAATCAAACAGGATTTCAAGATCGGCGACGAATGTGTTGTGTTCTATCCCTACTGGGGCGACAAACACCCCGTAAGCGTCAGCGGCAAAGAAACTTATGCGGTTGCGTGGCAGAATAAGACTCAATATCTGGCAGTGGTTGCCAACCTCTCTTTGCAGGAGCAGGATTTGACCGTAAAACTGGATAAAAAATTCCTCGCCGGCAAGATCAAAGTTATTGATGCCGAAAGCAAAGCCGCTGTAAAGCTCAACGGCGATTCATTTACGGTCAAACTCCCCCGCCGCAACTACAAACTTTATATCATTGATACCAATTTGTGAGCATAAAAATGGAAACCCGTTTTGAAAAAAACATTGCCGATAAAAAAATTTCGCTCGGCACCATAATCACCCTCTCCGACCTTTGCGTGAGTGAACTTGCCGGAGATTGCGGTATGGATTTTTGCTGGATAGATGCCGAACACGCCCCGCATACCATAGAAACTGTCCACCGCCATTTGATCGCTTTACGCGGCACCGGCTGTGCCGGTCTGGTACGGGTGCGTGCCAACGACCCCATGCTGATAAAGCCCTATCTGGATCTGGCTCCGACCGGCGTGATAATTCCTATGGTCAACACCGCCGAAGAAGCGGAAAAAGCAGTCGCCGCCTGCCGTTATCCGACAACAGGCATCCGCGGCTGCGGGGTTCGCCGTGCAGTGCGTTACGGTGCGGAAGACTTTTTTGACTATGTAAAACGCTCCGAAACCGAACCGATGGTGATAATCCAGATCGAACATATCGACGCGGTACGCAATCTTGATGAAATACTCGAAGTCCCCGGTGTAGGAAGTATCTGCATCGGACCGTGCGACCTCTCCGGCAGTATGAATATACTCAATCAGATGCAGGACGAAAAACTCAACGGGATTCTGGATGAAGTCTGTGCCAAAGTAAAAGCCAAAGGCAAACTGCTGGGAACTGCAGCCGGAGATTTCCCCCGCTGGAAAGCCCGCGGCGTTGACTGGTTCGCCGGTATCAGCGACTGGGGGGCTATGGCAGCCGGATTAAAAAACTTCCGCAAAGAGTGCGAAAAATCTTTGTGAAAAACAGGAAGAATGTGCTTGTGGAGGGGAAAATGGGCTGTTGCAAAACTGTTGATGTTGTTTGCCAACAGCTCACGCGGCGGCACGCCGCGATAGGGCGGTCAGCCCCGCGAACGCATGGGAAGGCAGTTTGCCGGATAAATTCCGGCAAACCGAGCGGAAAGGTTCCGCGAAGCTGACCGGAGTTGAGCGAAGCCATCCGGCGTTTGAGGACGATTTTGAGCTTTGCTCAAAATCGCTTAAGGCGGCGTATGCCGCCGCTCTAATTAAAAATCGCCAGGTAACTCACACTGGATATTGCTGCCGACCGAGCAAGGGGTTCCAAGGGGACAATGCAATGCCCCCTTGGGATGTGCAAGGTCTATCATATCGAATAAGTTGATAAGTTAAGCCGCACAAAAACAACATTGTGAAAGTTATTGCTCAAACATCCAATTTGAGAAGAAGCCAATATATGCTTGAGTGTTGATAAAGAAATGATGATTTTTTATAGGATTGAACGGAAAAAATAGAAAAAAAGATATTATGAGAGACACAAGAGGTCTCTCATAATATCTTTAAGTTTTGATTGATCAGCGGTAAAGTTTACCGCTGGATCTGCAAGAGCTTATTTGCTGTAAAATTTATCTCTTACCGCCCACAGGCCCAGTGCGGGGTTGCTGATGTAAAATACTTCTTCGCCGTTGACGGTGTTGAAGCCGTCTTTCAGGTTCTTGACATCGTATTTTTTCATCATTTCTTCAAGATCGCCGTAGTTGAAGCCCACGCCTTCGATCTCTTCGCGGCTCATGTGTTCGCCGGGGCAGTAGGTGATGCGGAATCTGCCTTCGCTGGAACCGTGGATCATGTGTGCTGCGGCACCGAGGTTGTTACGCAGATCTTCGTTGTTCTTCACCGCTTCCAATGTCGCGGGAGTACCGTGATAGCCGTATTTGCGGAGCAGACGGTCGATTTCCTTATCTTCGCCGAATTCTTTAAGAGCCGGAGCCAGCACAATCAGATCGCCGTCATCGTCGATCGCCATGCGGGTACGGTAAACGGATTTGTTGCCCAGCCAGGTGCTTTTGAATTCGTCGGGATCCAGCCAGACCACCACTTTCTTCAAGGGCTTATCCAGCAGAGTAAGGTTGGTTTCCTGGGCGACCTTAACGGCGGCAAGGTATGCACTGTCGTCAAAACTTGCGTAGATGCAGTCAGTCTGCATGGTGCCATCAGCACCACGGCTGCGGACAGTCTGGATGTAGCAGATGGGCAGTTCGGAAAGGAACTGTTCAACCGCGTAGTTGAAAAGTTTGCGGACAGGCGAAGTAGCCTGCCCCATGATCTTTTCCATATTGCAGGAAGCACCCACAAAGTGCGACTTGTTGATCATATCGCTCCCGCCGATACCGACCATGATGTTTTTGGTGTAGTTTGCCATACCGACCACTTCGTGCGGCACTACCTGACCGGGGGAGAAAATCACATCGTATCCATCAAAAACGATCTTGTTGACCATTGCTTTGACATCGTAGTCAAGTTTGCCTTCGCTCCACTCTTTGATGAGTTCGCCGGAAACGGTACCGACTTCCACTACATCATTACGCCAGTCGTGGACTTTGAACGCACTCATGGGGATGGCATCGCCGAACATCATCTTGAGTTCAGCTTCGGTCATTGCCGCATGGGTGCCAAGTGCGGGCATCACGTCGATCTGTTCTGCACCGCGGGCAGTGAGCATTTCGTACAGCATTGCCGTGATCGGACCGGCAAAGGAGTTCAACCGGGTGTGATCGGGGGGCAGCAGCAGGACTTTTTTCATAGGTTTGTTGATTTTGTCGAGCAACTCAACGAGCATAGCTTTGACTTCGGCTTCCGATACCGGAGTACCGTTGCCGCCACGGGCAGTAAGAATAGCCATAAAAATACCTCTTTGTTGTTTTATGGGTTGAAAACAAAACCGGAAGAACCACACAAAAATGGTTCTCCCGGTTAATATAACGCTGTTTTTTGTAAAAACAAATCAATCAACAGCAATTTCCGAACAGATCGTACCTTTTATCTCTCCGGCGAGGAGTTTTTCATCATCGGCAAGAAAGTTTTGCAGGTAATCTTGAGCCATGTGGAAATCCAATGCCACCTGATCCTGCCACTTCTCGTAGATCATATATTGTTCAGCCTTGCCGGGGACTTCGTGGATGCGGTACATGATATTGCCCGCCTCTTTATGAGTTGCCGCGGCAAGAGCCAGCAAGCGTTCTCTGCCGATGGCGGCAGTTTCCGGCTTGAAATATATCGGTACGATGATCGTTATTTCGCTGTTCATTATTTTTACCTCAACTTAACGGCGGCGGGTCGGGATATGGGCACTTTCGCCGTGGACGGCGTGAGCGGCTTCCATAATAGCTTCACCGATGGTCGGGTGGGCGTGGATGGCTTTACCCAGTTCACGGGCGGTACATTCCATCTTCATGACCGGAGCGGCTTCGGCAATCAAATCGGTTGCGTGCGGGCCGATGATGTGAACACCGAGCACGGCATCGGTATTGGCGTCAGCAAGGATCTTGACAAAACCTTCGGTTTCGTTGATCGCCATGGCTTTGCCCAACGCGGCGAAGGGGAATTTACCGACTTTGTAGGCAACGCCCTGCTCTTTGAGCTGTTCTTCGCTGGCACCGAGCGAACCGATTTCCGGAGTGGTAAAAATAGCTCCGGGAATCTGGTCGGCGGCAAGTGCGGTGCGTTTTCCGGCAATGGTTTCCACAGCCGCAACAGCCTGGGCGGATGCCCAATGTGCAAGCATACCCTTGCCGGTGGCGTCGCCGATAGCGTAGATGTTGGGGATATTGGTCTGGGCATATTCGTTGACCGGGATCCAGCCGCGTTCATTGGTCTGCACACCGGCGGCAGGCAGATTGAGTTCACCGGCAACCGATTTACGGCCGATGGAAACCAAGAGATAATCCGCCGAAACTTTAACATCGCCAACCATGCCGCTGACACCTTTTGCAGTAGCTTTGATGTCGCCCAGCGGGGCACCGGTCATGATCTTGATTCCTTTGGCTTCCATGCTCTTGGCAAGCGTTTTACCCAGTTCGCGGTCAACCGGCGGCAGAATACTGGGAAGCATTTCAACAACCGTTACTTCGGTACCCATTTCTGCAAAGAGACAGGCAAATTCGCAACCGATAACGCCGCCGCCGAGGACCAGCAGACTCTTGGGAACTTTGGGAATGCTCAAAAGTTCAGTCGAGGTGATAACGCGGGGGCTCTGCGGAATAAAACCGGGCACCAGCGAAGCAGAACCGACTGCAATGATAAAGTTTTTAGCCTGAACGGTGGTACCGGCATTTTCGCCGCCGGAAACCATAACGCTCTGACGGTTCATAAAGCTGGCAGTACCGTTGAAAACCGTTACACCGGCGGCTTTGAGCAGACCGGCAATACCGCCGCGGAGTTTATCAAGGACATCATCCTTGCGTTTAAGCATCTTTGTCCAGTTGGGTTTGATTTCTCCGGTGATCTCCACGCCGAAGTCAGCGGCATGGCGGGCACTGTGCAGAACTTCCGCACTGGCAATCAGGGTTTTGGTGGGGATACAACCGATATTCAGACAGGTACCGCCGAAGTTGCCTTTTTCGATCAGGGCAGTTTTCAGACCTTTCTGACCGGCTTTGATCGCTGCAACATAACCGCCGGGGCCGGCACCGATAACAACTACATCAAATTTTTCCATCGCCATAATATTTTCCTTCCATTGCTTGAGGATTATTGTTAAAAGTACACCTTATAAATTACACCCGTTTTTCTGACCTTGCAACTAAATTGATAACAAAAACGAAGATTTTTTCTCAAAACGGAGCAAAAATTTGCAAAAAATCGCAACTGCCATCATCCCTGCCGCTGGCAAACGATGGAAAAACACGGTTTTTTGATGCGGTGGCTTACTTTTTAAACACAAAACAAACATCAATTTGCCGTTGCCAACCCTTGACAAGAGTTTGAGAATGTGTTAAAATATTCTCAAGACAAAAACATCCGGGAGAAACAACATGCCAGCAGCCGTAAAATATCAGCAGATCAGCTCCGAGCTGAAAAAGCGTATTGCCGCAGGGTTTTACGCCGACCGCTTACCGTCAAGACGGCTGCTTATGCAGGAATTCAAAGTATCCAGCCGCACCATGCACAAGGTATTTATTGAGCTGAAAAATATGAACTGCATTACACCTACTTCGCACGGTACCGGCATAAGCGATGGAGCCGTGGAACGGGCCAAACACCCGGTGCGGATAGTTCTGGCGGCTCCGAATATCAGCAATACCATCGACAGCGATACCTTGCATTGCCAGCTTGCCGCAAAGATCGCGGAAGCCGGTTTTGAAATGCTTATTTGCGATACACATATTTGCTCCATAGCACAAATGATCGGCGAATATTCGCTCAACAGCCACGATGCAGTGATTTTCACTTACAGCAGTTTCCAGCCGGAAGCCGCCGAACAGCTCAAACAGCACAAGATACCGTTTGTCAGCTCCAACCGTCCGCCGGAGGGCGTGGAAGTCAACTGGGTGGATTGGGATCATATAGAAATTTTCAACGAATTTGTCGGCAATATGCTTATGCGGGGAGCCCGCACGCTGGATATATTCTGGAGTACACCGCAAATCAATGCATCAGATAATCACACGGCGATCATGCACGATTTCCGGGCGGTCAAACGCAGTTATTCGCTGTTCAACCGTGAACTTGACGCCTTTCCCGAAAGCGACTGGGGCAATATCGGAAAATACGCCGAACACCTCTGCAAACTCAAAAAACTGCCCGATGCAGTGTGGGTTCTGGATAACAGCCGCCGGAAACTTGCAGAACTGCTGACATCACATGGCGTAACTGATACGGATTTTCTGGTAACTCATGACCTCAACCGCTCGCAGGAAAATTCGGTAGCATTTTACACACAACAGGGTTATTGCAAACTGGCACACAAAGTCTGGCAGCTCTTGTGTCATGTAAGAAGACACCCCAACGCCGCCCCGCGGGGCGTCAAGCAGCGTTGCGAAGTAAAGTTTTACGAATATAAATATAAACAGCTTGCATCCCGGATGGGCAAAGCTGTATGATTTGAAAATTCTTAAAGAAAAACGATAAAAAAAAATCTCAAAACGGGAGAAAAACAATGAAAAACAACGAACACACACTTTCCTGTGGGAGTTCCCACAGGAAGCCCATGGGCTTCGGCTTTACACTGATCGAACTTTTGGTGGTGATCGCCATCATCGCCATTCTGGCGGCAATGCTGCTGCCGGCACTTTCGGCGGCACGCGAGCGGGCAAGAAGTTCCAACTGTATAGGTAAGCTCAAGCAGATCGGCCTGGCAGTACACATGTACGCCGGAAATAATGCGGATTTTCTGCCGCACGGTACTGCCGATGCAGTCAATGCCACCAATAACGGCAAAGCAATAGGCGGCAACTCCCACAACTCGCCCTTCTACTTGCTGTGGCGTCAATCATATTTCGGCAATGCCCCGGTAACTTCACCGTTGGAAAAAGTAAAAGAGTCGATGCAGCCCTTCTATCATTGTCCGTCCGACAACAACAACTTTGCCATCAGCGGCACCAATGTCAATGCCAGTTACTGGTGGAGAAGCGATAAAAACCGTACTGCCGACGGGGCGGAAAACCTGACCAACGGCACACACGATTTCCGCCGCTGGATGATTACCGATGAACCGGACAATGCGATCGTTTTTGATATGAATCCCTTCAAGGCTTCTACCGATGCCAACTGGCAAGACAACCACCCGCAGAACATGAGTGTACTTAAAATCGGCGGCAATGTAGCCACCACCACCTACACGGCATGGAGAAAGGTGCAGGGAGATTTTTCGTGGGGTAAAGCCGACTATGAATTTATTGACGCAATAAAGTAATAATATCGCTGAAAGGTTTTTATCAATATGAAATCACTCCGTTTATCTTTCATTACGGCAATAACTTTGTCGGCAATGAGTTTATTTGCTGAACCGTGGACTTTCCCGGCGGCTAAAAGTGTTCAATTCAAAAATATTCCTGACTGGGGCAAGGAAGGCTTTACCCTCGAAGTATGGTGCAAAGCCGACAAGCTCCCCAGCGGCTACGCGGTACTTATGCGGGGAAGTTTCGGCTATCCCAACTTTTTCGGAGCTAAAGATGTTGACTGCTATCTGATGTCCGGAAAAAGCAAAAAGAATGCCGCCGGTCGGGTTTACACCAAACTGGAACCCGGCAAATACAACTATTATGTACTTACCGGCGATAAAACTCAAAGCACAGCTTACCGCAACGGCAAAGTCATGCGGATCAATAAAGAGTACGGCATACCGGCATACAATGCCAAAAATACTCTCCATATCGGTCATTCGCTCGGCTGGAACAAGAATTTTACCGGCTCTATCGGCATGGTGCGTATCCACAACCGCGCCTTGAGCAAGGCGGAAATCCAAGCAAACTACGCCTTACTGCAAGCCGATAAACCTTTGAGTGAAGACAAAAGTCTGATTTTTAATCAGGATCGCCGCGAAATCGTAACGGCTCCGGTTTCTGCTCCGGCATCCGGCAAAGAGCTGACTCTTACCGGCGCGGAAAAATCCGCCGTTCCGGACAACGCCTGGGTGCTGCCTGCCAAACGCAGTTTGCAAATCAAAAATGTTCCGAACTGGGGCAAAAAGGGTTTTACACTCGAAGTTTATTGCATGCCCGAAAGCACCGACTGCGGGTACGCGGTGCTTATGCGTGGGAGTTTCGGTTATCCCAAGTTCTTCGGCAAAAAAGATTTTGACTGCTATCTGGTAAACGATTCCGGTAAAAATGCCGGCGGCAGAGTTTACATGCCGCTTGAAATCAATAAATATCACTACTACGCAATTTCCGGAACTCCGGAAAAACTCGTAATGTACCGCGACGGCAAAGCAGTGCGGGTCAACAAAACCAGCGGTATTCCCAAATATAACGCCAACACGCCGCTGCACATCGGTAATTCCATCGGCTGGGCAAACAACTTCAAAGGCAAAATCGCTCTGGTCAGAATTTCCAACCGTGCCTTGAGCGATGCGGAAATCAAAGCCAATTACCAAGCCTTGCAAAACAATCAGCCGCTTGAAAAAGATGATTCAGTTATTGTAAATGAAGACCGCCGGGTCACGGGGAATTTCTATAAATTTTCTGCCGGAAAAAAAGCAGTCGTCAAAAATGTTCCCGCCGATACGCTTGTAAGTGTAATGTTCAAACCGGAAAAATTGACTGCCGGTACTCTCATCACTTGGGGCAAGCTCAAGATCAGCACCACACCTGACGGTTCGGTGATCGCCGACTTCAGTGGTAAAAAGCTCAAAGCGGAAAAAGCTCTTGGTGTCAATACCAACAGCACAATAACTTTTGCCATGAACGGTACACAAGCTGCACTCTACATAGATAAAAAGACATCCGGCAAAGTCATTCCGGCAACTCCCATGACTGGAAAAGTTGATATGACTATCGGCGGCGGTCTGGAAGGTGTTATCGGCAAAATCACCATAAAGAAAAACGATATTCTTCCCGCCAATATCGGCAAAACTGTAACAATCAAACTCGATAACCGCAATATCGACAAAATTTGTTACCCCCGCAGCCGCCATCTTGAAGGCAAAGTCGAAGATATAAAGCCTTTGATGACCTTTGACGACCTTACCGGTTGGAAAATGAGCTACACTTCCGGTGCGGTCAAACCCACCATCACCCGCAGCAAGGAAGAACCGCTCTGGAGCGATTATGTACTGCGTACAGAATTTGCCAAAGGCGATTTTCCCGCCAAAGATTCCAAAGTGGTACTGACTCCCCCTGCCCCCATAAAAATAACCGAAGACTTTGACTCCATTGCCATCTGGCGTTTTGCCACAGCCTACGGTCAGCCCCGTCCCGCATTGAGTTACAGCATCCAGTACCGCGACAGCAAAGGTGTTCTGCATGATACCGGTCACATGGGCGGTATGCTGGAAAACGGTTGGGGTATTCACATGAACCCGCTGAAAAGCATGGTCAAAGCTCCCGCCGAAATCGTTTCCATAACCTTCAAAGGCTTCAACGAAGATAAACGCGTAACCTACTTTGACAGTCTGCATGTGTATAAGCGTCCCACCGGCAAACTTACTGATGCCAAAGTAAAGAGCTTCAAAGAACTCGGCGTACCCACCCATCCGGAAACCATTCTGCCTTCTGCCAACGAAAAAGGCACCGTAAAGTTGAGCAAAACCGCCAAAGGTTGGAAGTTTGAAAGCGTTGCCGCCAAGTCCGGCAAAAAACTGCTTTTTGAAATAAATCCCGCCACCGGAACGCTCTCCGATATAATCTGTACTTACAACAACAAGACTTTCAAGCCCATGGATGGCGGCGGTCTGTACTGGGCGTTGAACAATATCTATCCGGTCAAGCCGGAAAGTCTGCTGGCTCCCAACAGTAAACAAATCAAAGCCCGCCTCAAGAACTTTGTGCAGAAAGGCAATAAACTTACCTTGTACTGGCTCTACACCATTGGCAGGAATGTCTATTCTTCCACCTGGATACTGGAAGTTGTTGACAATACTCTGATTGCCGATATACGCAGTTCCTCGGCAATGGTCGGCGAATTCAAATTCGGTGCCATCACCGGTATATCAGGCAAAGTTATCGAAATACCCTATTTGAATATCGGCCGCTGGATACACCCCAGCAATCCGCCCGGTATTTTTGCCGATACGGTAAACAATATTTATATATCGCAATTTGTTGACTGGTACAATTCCGATGCTTCCGGCTTGTTCGGCGAATCCAGCAGCACCCCCGGCGGCAAATTCGTACTCAATCCGGTAACAGCCGACCACCGCTGGGTAGCTGACCCCAACGATAAAACCGATCCGGCAAAAGTGATCCGCAATACCTCCATTATCAACGGCGGCAGTTACTACTGGCCCAAGACCGACGGCAAACGCAACGCCTCCCGCGACCGCATTATGCTGACAATTAATGACACTATTGCCGAAGTGCTGCCCAATATCCCCAATCCCCAACGCGACTATCTCAAGACCACTGCCGAAGAAGTCTGGGCAACTCGCATGTGGTATTGCAAATTGCCTTACATGAATTACTTTGAAGAAGAGTTCGCCCAGTGGCAGGAAGCCAGAGATTACGGCATGGAAAAACTCAATGTGCGGCTCCACGGCAACATCAACCGCATGTATGATCCCCGCCGCGACGGCGGTCCCAGCACTTTTATCAGGAGTTTCACCGTTCCGGAGATCGGCGGCGATAAAAAGATGGCGGAATTTTTTGACCGGATGAAAAAACTTGATTACCGCATCGGTATCTACACCGACCACATGCTTCTGAACCCGGTTGCCCGCGATGCGTGGGATCTTAATATGCTTAATCTGGATACCAACGGCAACTGGCTTTACAGCTCCGGCAACTGCAAACAGACCAAAATGAGCCGCATGGTACCTCTGCAAAAGAAATTCAATGCTCTTTACCGCGAAATGTTCAAACCCAACTGCGGTTATCTTGACCAGATCACCTGCCCGCCCTGCTGGCGATACACTGACTACGATGCCCGTACCCCCGATGCCGGTAAGTTCTCGGCAGCATACCGGGTGATGGTAGAAAGCCTGCGGGCCGAAGAAGCTGATTTCGGTCCGGTTCTCTCCGAAGGCAAAACCCAGATATACTTTGCCGGTCTGTGCGACAGTTACGCCCAACCCCAGCGGATGTATATGAATGTGATCCCCGAATTCAACTTGCGTAAACTGCACACCATGAACAATGACTGCGGTTTTGAACTCGGCTGGATCAACTACAAGGGTGCCAAAGGCGGCGAACCGCAGAAGTGGTCGTACAAACTTCTTGCCTACGAACATATTTACGGCAATACCGGGCATCTTTTCGGCAACTATCACGGTGCTCCGCTGAATCCCCTGCCGGATTTCCTCATCCGCAGTTACTTCCTCATCCAGCCGGCCCAGAAGTATTATGCATTGACCCCCATTAAAGATATTTTCTACAATGTCAACGGCAAACCCGGCACGATCGAAGAAGCCATTGCCGCCGATGCTCTGGATCGCAATCAGGTGAAAATCGTTTACGCCAACGGTCTGGAAGCAGCGGCAAATCTGAACGACAAGGAAAACTTTGAAGTAACCTTGAACGGCAAAAAATACATCCTGCCGCCGGAAGGCTTTGCGGCATATCTGCCCGGCAAAATGGAAACCTATTCGGCACTGAACAAAGCGGGCAAACGCTCCGATCTGATGAAAGAAGGCAATCTTATCTACATTGCCGGAAATCCGGATATTGCCGAAATTTCCGCTCAATATGACTACACCTTGCGGCAAAAAGGAGAAACTCTGGAGCTGACTCCCGCCCCGTTCAAAAAAGCCGAAACCGTAACTTTGCGTGTACCCTTTACCGGCAAAGCCAAAGTCACCGGCGTTGACCGCAAAGGCAAACAACTCTCGCAAGGCATAATTGCAGTGAAAAACGGCAAAATAACCCTGCCGGCAGATGGCAAAGCGTTCCGCTATCTCATCAGCAAAAACTGAATACCGCAAGACCGGATACTCCCCGAAAAACGGCGGTATCCGGTCGCGGGCGGCAGGATAGATGCGGCTTTTTATGAGAAAGTATGAGAGAATATGGGAAAATATGAGAGGGTATGAGATTTCCCTGCCGCCTGTGTTCTCCGCCTACGCGGGCAATGCTGTCAGTGGCGGCATTGCCGCCAAGTGCTGTCAGCTGTGGCGAACCTTCTTAAAATCCGGTTATTATCAAAACAAAACGAATTGAGGTAATTTCAAAAGTCATTCCAAACAAAGGCAAAGAGCAAAACCACAGTCCGGTGAAAGGGGCGAAGGTTGTGCCTTTGACAACTTTTGAGAAGTTTTGAAATTACCTCGGTTACTTGCCATTTAACATCATCCGGCGGTATTTCTGCGGAGAAACTCCGGTGTGCTTTTTGAAAAATCTTGAAAAAGCATAAATATTGTTGAACTTCAGCATAGCGGCAACATCTCCGACCGGCAGTGATGATGTCTGCAAATGAGTTTTGGCTATCAGCAACAGCTCTGCTGCAATAAAGTCTGTCGGATTGTGATAGTTCACAGCTTCCGGCGGCAGGTTCTGCATTGCTTTCCGGAAACGGTATCGCAAACCGTGAACGGTCAAATTCATCCCCTCGGCAAGCTCTTTGAGTGTAACACCTGCCCCGAATTGATAGGTTTTCTTCCGGATAAACTGCAATATACCCTGCTGACAGAAATCTTCGTTATGGTTACTGAACCAATGATCGAGCAAACCGGCTATCAGCATGGTAAAGAGTTCCTTCGGGTCAGCAATCTTTTGCGAAACAGTCTGATTTTCCGGCAACAGTATATTCTTCAGATTTTCGCCCACAACCATGGTAAAAAAATCTTTTGGCAGTTTGCAGATATTTTCAGGCAATCCCTCACCGGGCAAACGGAATTTGAAACTGAAATAAACACTTTCTTTATCCTTGTAAGGAATAAACAAGTGAGGTTGTCCCATTGGGATAAAAATTGCCTCTCCGCTATTAACCCGGATCTTCTGCTTATTCATACATTGACAAATCATCTGCCCCTGCCAACAGAACTCCAGCTGAAAATAATCGTGATGATGCGGCAACTCCCCGGTATAGACTTTTCTTTTCCCTGCCCCCCAGTAAAGCAGTTCTAATGCAATTATCTTCATACAACTATACTTTTCGATAAATATTTTTCACTTTACGCCATTTACAATACACCATATATGTAGTAAAATAAAGTAGTGTTCGCAAAATTTTGCAAAAAAATTCCAAGGAGGAGGTTTGAAAATGCAAAATCAACAATATCCGGCCGCCGTTCCCAAAAAATCATTTACTTTGATCGAACTGTTGGTGGTAATTGCCATCATTGCCATACTGGCAGCAATGCTCCTGCCGGCACTTTCTGCAGCAAGAGAACGGGCAAGAAGTGCAAACTGCACCGGAAATCTCAAACAAATCGGCATTGCCCTTGATATGTATGCAAGTGCCAACGCCAGCCAATTGCCGCCGACAGAGGTGAAAAATTATGTAACAGTCAACAAGGATACCGTAAAAGCATTCTGGGGGCTGCTGCTGACCGACCAGCAATACATGCCCGGTGATGCCAAAACAGCCGCAAAAGCATTCATCTGCCCTTCAGCGACCAAACTTGTAATAACCGACGGTACTAAAACAGCCGATACCAACTATGGTACCAACGCCAGTCTGGTTTTAGCTCCGGGAACATCAAGTCTTTATGTCTATGCCGTAGGCGGCCTCGCCAATCTTGCCAATCCATCGAAAATGGCGGCAGTGTCTGATGCGGCATATTCAGATAAATCCACCGGCAAAGGCGAAAAAGGCTGGTATCCCAATATCGGTTTGAGTTCCGGTATGGCGGGCAGTGCCTACAATCTGGATTACTCCAGCGATACACCGTGGGGTGTTTCTCTGGCCCGGCACCAGCAAAGAGCAAATATGCTGTTTGCCGACTGGCATGTTGAGTCAATAGTCAAAAAAAGTCTGCCTGAAAACATTTACATAAAAAATGACACAACATCTTATCCGGTGGCATTTACCAAATTTCATCAGCAACATTAAAACAGGAAAATCTTCACTATGCAAACTAAAACTGTATTGCAGCTCTGCTGTTTGGTGTTACTGACCAGCTTTTCTTTCGACATTACCGCCGCAACGCTCAATGGTTTTACTGAACGCAAAGGTGCGTTCAAACATTTTACCTGGCCGAAAAAAGTCCGGCATGACTCAATGACCCGCAAACTGGATTCCACAGCTATCGGTTTGAATATTTTTGAACTTACTCCGGAAGCCGGTTCTGCGGCAATTTGCTGGCAGGACGGGTCGGCAATATTGCTGAAAGCCGTCAAAAATACATGGCAGGTATATTGCCGGAAACCCGGAGAAAAATCCTTTACCAAACATTCCGTTGTCAATGGCGGCAGAATTACTGCGGCATTTCACGGTACCGGATTGCTTCTGCAAGATTCAAAAGGAAAACTCCACCATGTTTACGGCGGCTTTTCGGCATCCGGTGTCAGTTTGCTACTGCCGGAAAAAGTCAAAACGCCGGTCATTAAACCGCGTTATATAATTGATGATGTTCTGCTTTACTGTACCTTACAGGAAGTGGAAAATGAATTCCGCAAAGCAGAAAAACTGTTTAAAAACAATTTATCGTTTTTACAGAAAGCCCCCGGAACCAAAAACCAGATATGGTCGTGGCGTATATCATTTAATATGCACAAACAAGCATTGGCAAAAGTCAGGCAGGAAGTTCTTGCCAGCAATAACACTTTTTTACCGGCATTAGCCGAAGAACCTTTATTGCGTGATTCATTCAACCTCTTGTTATGGCTGTCAACCCACGAAGCCCCTGTCGGCAGCGGCAGTCTCGGCGGCAGAATGCGGGAAATATGGTACACTCATGCACTGGGGCGTGGTGAACTGTATGGAGCATTGAATTTCTGCGGTAAAGTAAAACGGGCTGTTGCCAGAGCCAAGCGGGTGTCAGGAGAGGTTTTCAACGAAGCCTATAACAGCAAAAATCAGCTTGCCGGCGGTTTTGTTTCTGCCTTGACACGCGTACCGAAAAATACCGCCTGCATCGAAAAATTGCAGCCTCAAGCGGATTTACGCTGTGCCGGGGGCGAAAAAGAGAGTATTCAAATGGTCTTGGCCAGCGGCAGCAAAAGCATGGACAATATTACCGTTGAGGCGGTAAAAAACGATCCGTCAGCTCCTGATCTGAAACTGGCAAAAATTGAATATGTATCACTGACAGAATCTCCGATACAACAATTTCCGCAGGAAGAAAACGGTGAAACACTGGAAAGCGATGTATGTATTCCGCTTGAAAAAAACACACCGGTAAATATACTGCCGTATTCCAATCAGCCGATATTGATAACGGCAATGACCATGAACAACACCGCTCCCGGTACATACTCTTATAAATTGAATGTATTGAAGGACGGCAAAAAACTTTTTGCTCTTCCGCTGACAGTAAAAGTTGAAAAATTTGCCCTGGGCAACCGTCTGCCCGGGCTGCCGGGGATCCGCCCGAACAATATTGACGCCTGGTACGGTGCCGGTACCCCGGCGGAAGAAAAAGCCCGCCGCAATATGATGCTTATGATGCTTGAACACCGCATGGAACCTTTGGATTTATACCGGAAAAGTCCCAACGCAGAAGATTTGCCGTGGATCAAATATTATGGATTGCAGGCGGTTTTGCTGGATGGCAGACTCGAAAGACTTGCCGATCCGCGGCCTGCAATGGTGCGATATATTGAACTTTACGGCAGTGTTGACGGTAAAAAATTTGAACGGATACCGGCAAAAGTTATACTTGATAAACGCGACAGGAAAAATCCGTTGAGTGCATCTGATTTGCTTATAACGCCGCAGAAGAGCATGGCTCATTATAAGTATTGCAAGATCCACTACAGTCAGCCGACACATCCGTTTGACCGTTTTCAACGCCATTTTTACGATGTCCGCAGCGGTAAAGGTAAGACTTTAGAAGTCAACGGCAATACCATGATAGCCGATTTGCGGTTCATCCGGCCGGATCATAAAAAACTTACCTCCGGCATGAAAGATGCCGTAAAATTCGATCAAATCAAATTCGACGTATTGAACAATAAACTGTTTTATCCTTCGCTGATATGGGAAAATAAAACCGGCGAAATAAAAACCCTGCGATTGTATAACCATTTACGCGATAATTACCTGGAAGAAGTTGGAGCATATTACAAACTGGTACGCTCTCATCTGCCGGAGAATATACCGGTGTATCTTTACGGTTTTGACGAAAACGAAAAATACTACAATGAACAGATGGTTTCGGCAATAAAAAATGCCCGCCAAGCCTTTAAAAATGTCAGGATCGTAACCACTGCCTGCAATGTGGAAGCCAATCCGGAACTTTTTGATATGATCGACTATCACTGCGTGGGAAATGGCAATGCCAACAGCCGCCGCAACGAGTATATCAGCAAAAATCGACGCATGAAATACTGGACTTATATCGGCGGCGGAGCATACTACCCCTTCGGTAATTTTGAACGTATAGACCAAATGCGGATAAACAGCCGGGCTTTTTTCTGGAGCATGATTGCTTTTGATTATATTGAAGGCTGGCTCTACTGGGCAATAAATTATTGGAACGGCAATATGCACCTTAAAGATATGAAAGATATGAATTGGACTCTCTGGAATCCAAACCACGAACATGTCAATGGTATGCAGGCACTGTTTTATCCCGGTAAAAACGGGGAAATATATCCATCTCTGCGGCTTTCTGCCATGCGGGACGGGTTGGAAGATGTGGAACTTTTCCGCCTTGCCCTCTCCAAGGTAAGAACAAAAGCCGATAAAGCAGAACTGGAAGCGATCCGTAACGGTTTTGCCCGGAGCATGACTGTTTATTGCCGCGATGAAAATAAACTCAAAAATCTGCGTAACCGCCTCTTTGATCTGCTTGACAAACTTACTGATGACAATGTTAAAATAACCCCGAAAGAGTTTAACAATTTCGGTTATCCGGTAAAAAATCTTTTTCATCCGTCAGTTACTGTACTCAAAGACGGCAGATGGATGGCGACTATGCAAGACGTCAGCAACTCCGACTTTTACGGAGAACCGTTGTTCAGCATAAGTTCCAATAAAGGTAGCACCTGGAGCAAACCGCAGGTAATCAAACCGTTGGGCAATACAGTACGCACCTCGGCCCCGGGATTTATTGAAGGCGTTGCCGATCCGCGGCCGTTTACATTACAGGATGGTTCTGTAATAGTTATCGGCTGTTCTAATTTTTACCTGGGTGACAGCCGGGCAAACACCGACAAGAAGAATTTTTCTCTGTTGCCTGTAACAAAGTCCTATTACACCATTTGGGATAAGACTTCGCAACAATGGGGACCGCGTTACGAACTGGAACTGCCGGGGTTCGGCAACCGGGCAGCAGCGGCGGCATGCATCCAAGCTTGTCTGTGGGATAAAGATAAAATTATCGTGCCGTTTTATGTTGATGCCGATCCCAACAATCCGCACCCCGGTGCTCCGAAAAGATTTGCGGCAATGAGTGCGGTATATAGTAAAGTCAACGAAAAATTAAAATTCATTGCCCAAAGCCGTGCCATGACATTGCCGGTAAAACGCGGCATGGTGGAACCTTCAGTGGTTCAACTGCCGGATAAAAGTTTTGCCATGACGATCCGTGCTGAAGATCTGCGGATGTATTGTGCATTCAGCAAAGATGGTGTAAGCTGGAGCAAGCCGCAAGTATGGTGCTGGGATGACGGAGTACCTTTAACAACAAATTCCACCCAGCAGCATTGGCTGAAGCTGGGGAAACGGCTGTTTCTGGTTTATACCCGCTTTGACGGCAGTAATTTCCCGAAGCCGTGGCGTTACCGCGGTCCGCTTTATATGGCAGAAGCTGTTCCCGGCAAAGCTCAACTTATACGCAACAGCGAAAAAGTGGTATTCAACCGCGAAAAAATCAACGGTACAGATTTGAGATTCGGCAACTTTCACTGCACACAGCTGGATGACGACACTGCCTTGGTAACCGATGCAGCATATTATGCCGAAATAGCTCCCGACGGCAAACATCATAACATACAGACAATAGTAAAAGCCGCAGAAATAGCATGTTTCTGAAATATAACAAATTTAACCCAAAGAGGATTGGAAAATGAAAAAACTTATGACCATCGCCGCGTTAATTATTACAGCATCAATGAATTTATTTGCAGAAAACCTTGCCCGGAACGGCAACTTTGAACAGCTTATTGCCGGCAAATCTGCCGAATGGAGAATTCATCAATACAGCAATGAAACCGAAATAAAGTTTTTTGCTGACGGTTCAGAAAACGGCGGCTACGCTCAAATGATATTCCCGATTGACAACAAATCTGCCGGAAGGATGATGCTCTCGCAGGATGTAACAGCAGCAGTTAAAAGCAAGCAGAAATATCAGCTTTCGTGCAAAGTCCGCGGTAAAGGGTTCAAAGGCGTCGCAGAACTTATTCTTTGTAATGATAAATGGGCAGCCAGTGCCGGTATTCTGATGGGCAAAGTTCCCGGCAAGTGGACTGAATTCAAAAAAATTGTTACCATGCCGGAATTTAAGAAACAGGCTAAATTAAACTTTAATGTAAAACGCGTAGCCAAGGGTACCATTGAAGTAACTGATATAAAACTGGAAAAAGTCGAAAATTGACAGCTTTATCCAATATAACTCTCTACCGGAAAATGCAATATTTCCGGTTCTTTTTTTTAAGCAGAGCAAAAAACAGAGTCAAAATTCCAGTTCTTTAAGCTGGCTTTCGCACTGTTCCAGGCGTTTCAACATTCTGTTGCGTACATCTTTGGCTCTATCGGCAAAGTCCGGCGTGTTCAGCCAGCGTACACACTCTTCGTACAGCTGGTCGAAATCAATGACACTCTGATTGTTGAACACCGGCAAGCCGAACATATTCAAACAGTTGGCGATCTTGCTGGAATTAGCGATCCCGATGCCGGGAACCAATGCGTTCAACCCCATGATCGTAAGCTGTAATCTGCCGCTCAACAGCAGTGAACAGCCTTTGACCACATTCTGAATATCTTCCGGTTGAGTGCAATCTATAAAAACATTATCCAGTGCCGGGTTGAGCTGTTCTGCCAGCGGCTGCATAAGTTTGCGGTCGTTTTCGCTCATGGGTATAAAGACCAGCCGCACATTTTCGGTTATCTGCAAATGGCGGAAAAAATCCACCGCCTGCTGAAATTTGCGTTTATTGAGTTTTTCGGCAATACACACCCCCACCGAACGGCGGTCTTCAGCATCCGGCTTCAGCAGTTCGCCCGCCGACGCCTCCTGCAATATAACTGAATCGGCACCGTAAACCGCCGCCGGAAATTCGCCGGAATTATGCAATTCTATCAAACTCGGCTGATCGCGCAATGCAATCAGATCACAGCGGGATACACAAATCTGCAAACGCTCACGGATACGCTTTTCCATCTGCCGTTCCAGATAACCGGTGATGCCGAAAAGCTCGCTGATTTTCAAAGCTCTGCCGTGCAGTTGGAAATATTCCGGATTGAATTCCCGGTTCATCCCCACCTGCCAGATAACTGTTTTCAGCCCCAACTTTTGAGCATTTTCCAACAAATCAGCCCCGATCTGCGGATAATCCGACAATCCGGTTCCGCCCGCCCAGACAAACATATCAAACCTGCGGGCAACCTTGCGGAAATCCCGCATGGAATAAGCATGGTCAAAGCCGAACGGCGGCAGTTTTTCCACCTGCAAACTGCTGACGGCGGATTCCGGAGCAAAAGTGGCCGCCGCCAGATGTGCTTCCGGAAAATTGCGGCGGAAAATCCTTACGGCACACTTCAAGATCGCCTCATCGCCGATATTCCCGCTGCCGAAAGGCACGCCGCCTAAAATTATTTTCATATTTTACACTGTCCGATGAATTGTTTATCTTTGCCAAGGTAATGCCAAACCACCTGTTATTAAGATACAGCAAAAACAATAAATCCGCAACCGTTACAAGTCAAAATAATGCAAAAAAAAAGAACTGTTGCCTGTATGGGTGCTTTTATCAGCAATCAGCAACAGTTCGTTTGAACAGATATTTTTTGAATTTTTATTCAGATTCAGCCGAACACTTTCGGTTCGATCTGCAACTTGGCATCGTAAAATTTGCAGAGATCGACCTTGGCATCGGCCTGCAGTGAGATCATAGTGCGGGTATGGGTAATACCGGGTATATCGTGAGTCATTTTGTTGGCAACTACATCAGAGAGTTCTGCATTGGTACTTACACGAATCATAACCACAAGGTCATATTCTCCAGCAACAGTGTAAACTTCTGTAACGCCGGAAATCTTGAGCAACGCTTCCGTTGCCTGACGCAGCATTTTCCGTTCAACCGTGACCAACGCAATACCGGTAACCATAATAGAAAATCTCCTTTGCTGGACAATATTTATCTTATTCCGCAAACCGTTGTCCAGCATACAGATGCAGAATAAAAACCAGTCCGGATCATTCCGGCAAACCGGTTATCCAAGGCTATAATAGCATTGATAAAGATAAATGCAAATAAATAAAACAAACTTTTCGGAAAAATTTTACAAAAAAATTGTAAATTCTGCTGATATACCGTTTATGGTGTTTGAAATTATCTCCATAAACAATTCAGCAGCGGATCTATTATTAAACAGCAAGTCAGGCCGAAAAGTATCACATACAATATAACATTGCCGTGAAAACTGAACAATCTTTTCATCCAGAACCATGCCCCATCTTCTGCGGCATTGACTATCATTCTTATTCCGAAATAAAAATAGGTAAAAATCACCCATAAAGCAAAAAAAGCAGTCAACGCATTTTTCACTCCATCCGGCAATACAAGCTGACTTTTATGCAATATCATAAATATTGCAGCCATAATAAACGGAGCAATCAAAAGAAAATATCCGGCAGGGCGGCTTTGTATAAACTTTTTCATCATAAAAAGCAAACGGCGTATTCAAATAACTTTTGCAAGCATCGGAATACGCCGTGTTTTCCTGTTTTTATCTGCCGGCAGCTTTGAGTGCGGCTTTGATTTCCGCTTTTACTGCCGGAATATTTACGCCTTCAGGATAACACATATCATCAGTATAAATATGCACTTCGTAAGGCTTGAATATTTCTGTAACCTTGCCGCCGGTCAGATTTACCCGGCGTTTTTCGCCCAGCACTTTTACGCTCTTTATCTGCTTATCGGGCCAGGTGATATTTACTTTGAGGTCAGTTTTGTTCATATTTACAGCAAATACGAAATTTTTGTCTTTGTATTTACGGGCGGTTATCCGCAGCACTGCCGGATTTGCCGGTTCGGCAGCTATTTTGATCGTATCTGAAGTCAGTACCGGAGCAAGGTTGTTCAATTCAGGCATGATGACTTTGAGCCAGCCCAGATGCATTTCAGGCGAAGCATAAATCCCCGAATTGGGATGCCGCTGGAAGTATTTCACTTCCGGGGTACCCACCTTGAACGGGAAAATCCCCGTCGCTCCGGCGGCGACAGCACCCCATACGGTACAGCGGGTTTCCACAAAAGTCATACTGCGGTGATTGTTGGGGCCTTTGGCGTAGCAATCGCGGTCAAATGCCTGCGGGCAGTACCACACGCCTTCTCTGCCTGTACCACGCACAATAACATTGACGGCTGAAGCGGTAGTTGCCAACTCATGCCCGAAATTATTCTGTTTATCCGGACTGGGGTACATATCCAATATATGTATGTCGCAATGACCTTTTTTGTTAACACAGCCGGTGGCGGAGTTATCCAGCCCCAGCACCGGGTGATCGGGGTCGATCTTACGCAAAAACTCATACTGCCGTTTAAGTTCGGCGGCCATTTCAGCGCCACGCGGTTCGTCGTACAGATACCAGCCGAAAAACGCCGGATGATTTTTGACCGCATTGACTAATTGGGTGATCTTTTTATAACTGGCAGGCGAAAGCGTTTTTACCTCTTTGCCGTTTTCCAGAAAACCGAAGAAAGAGCTGCGCATCTTGAATCGCGGCACAAAAGCACCCATCATCCCCAGTTTCTGCAACTGATCCAGCCGGGCGATGATTTTATCAATATCTTCAAAGTGCAGCATATAAAATTGTACGATATTGCATCCGGCTTTCTGCTGGGCTTTAAGATCGCCGGGGCCTCCGATAAACCCGCGGACAAAGAAGCGTTTGCCGTTTACCAATACATAGCGTTCGCGGTCAAGCGTTATAATATTGCCCTTTCCGGGAGCAATGACATTAAAATCAGCACTCATTCTGCCGTTGGAATTACCGGCATCGGCAAGCACGCACTCCACGCGGTAGGCTCCAGGCTGCCATTTGGCAGCATTGAACAGCACCTTTTCCACGGCTTTGGGTGATGCGATACTCTTTTGGGCAATGATTTTACCCTGTTTGCTGACCGTTACGGCAAGTTTGGCATTTTTCAAATCTTTTACGGCGGCAAGCGAACGGATGTTCAGCTCCAACGCCGGGTCGGGCAATGCCAGATATATATTGTTGCGGTAACAGGGCTGAATTATATCCAACGCCAATGTTGCGGCACTGAAAACGACAGATTTTTCGTCAAAAGATACGATTCTGCCCAGATCATCGGCAACAATGGTCTGCAAGATGTAATTACCGGATTCGGCAAGATTCAGCGGTATATTCAACTTCATTTCGCCGGATTGCGGCAGAACTTTTTCCACGGCATTGAATGCGGCAATCTTTTTATTGCTGGCAAGCACTGCAGCTTTGACCGAGTAGCGTTTTCCCGGTTTGCCGGTCAATACGCCTGAAACAACACTTCCGGCTTTGCCTTCGGCAGATTTCAGCAACAATACCGCCCCCTGATATGCGGCCTGATAGATCGAAAAATCTGCCGGTATATTGCAAAGATAGCCGAAATTGTCATGCTCTGCAAACTGTTTGGTCGGACTCCAGACACTTAAATCGTGCCGTTTGCTCTTTTTATTGACATCTTCGCGGGCAACATTGAAACGCCATGTTTTGCTGTTGGCGGCAGGATTCATAACATAGTAAGGTATATAAACTTCGGCGGTATAACCTTGGCTGTTCGGTTTGACCGCCGCCTGCCACGGCAAATCCCACTTGGTGTCAGCGATCCCGCCGCGGCTGGCCTGTTCGTAACGGCAATTTGATACATTGAAAACAAACTGTTTGTGTTCGCGGATATTGCGGTCGCTGGAGGGTTCGGCGACCGGAGTAATGAATATTTCGATACAGTCGTTGTTCCACAAAGCGAAATCGTGTTCGTGCGTGGCGGTAAAAATATCGTTATCGACCGCATCTATGGCAAAGTAAAGACCTTCTTTACCGGCAAGCACTTTGAATTTTGTCGGCTGATAAGCCTTTTTTCCGTCGATGGGATTGGTAAAATTGCCATTCCATTTTACCGCATCCCACGCTTTTTCGGTAACAGCTCCATCGAGTTTGATCGAACCGTTGAGTTTTACAGCCTCAATTCTGGGCGGAGCCGCCCAAAGCATACAGGTTGCGGCAAAGGTCAAAAATCCGGTAAGTAATGACTTTTTCATGATTTATTGATGATCCTTCTTTAATGTTTCAAGATAATCTCCGGCAATCTCGCCGGCAGAAAGTGCCCGGTCATACACCGCAATATTGTCATACGCGGCAGTCGCCGGATTGGCAAACCCGGCACGGTAGGAACCGAAAGTCAGATTTTTCTGGGTTCCGGGTACAATTTGCATATCACCATGACCGATGCGTACACCATCCATGTAAAGCGATGCGGTTTTACCGGTATAGACCACCGCCATTCTGGCCCAACGCCCGGCAGGGATCCGCACCGTGGCACTGCTGGCGGTAACATGTTTCATATTTTTTTTGCCGTCGCCGGTACGGAATTGCAGCGAACCGTAAAAAATATACACCCGGAATCCGGGGCCGCGTTCGCCGTTGGCGGCTTCCAGCAGAGTTTTGAATTTACGGAAATTTTTATTTTTGGGGTCATGATCTATCTTGAAATCAAAAACGGCTGTGAACGGCTTATCCGGTCGCGGTGCAAAATTCGGGATCACCAACGCCCCGACTTTATTGCGGTCAGCCGCCGTCCAGCCGCCGCCGATATACAAAGCGTTGCCGCCGCTCCGGCCGGGAACGAGTCTGGCATTTTTGCCCGGATTTATAATTTTGCCATCCGGTCCGGCAGTAGCCCTGACCTTATTGGCTTCGACCTTTTCAAAGTCCCAGGCTCCGATCGGCTCAAGACAGGATGCCGCCAGCAGTGAACAAGCCGCCAGCAGCAGAGCTGTAAAATATTGTTTCATACCATCTCCTTTTCTGTTTGTTGTTCGGAATGTAATATACCACTCTCACCGTTTTTTTCAAGATATTGCAAAAAAAATGTTCTGCGAATATTTGCCAGCAGGCAATATTGGTGTATATTCTCTCTGTAACATTTTTGAAAGGAAGATTTATGGCTGAAAATGTTTTGATTATTTCCGGTTCGCCCCGGATAGATGGTAATTCCGCGATGCTTTGCAATGCCTTTGCTGAAGGTGCGGTTTCCGCCGGTCATACGGTCGAAAAAATATCACTTGCCGGGAAAAAGATCGGGTTTTGCACTGCATGTTACTCTTGCAGAAAGGGCGGATGTCCGCAACATGACGATGCTCCGGAAATCATACAGAAAATGCTTGAAGCCGATATTATCGTACTGGCAACTCCGGTGTATTTTTTTACGATGTGTGCCCAGCTCAAAGCCCTGATCGACCGTTCGGTGATGGTATATCCGAATATAAGCGGCAAAAAGTTTTATTACCTCATGACCATGGCTGAAACCGATGAAAATGCTTTTACCGGCACCATCGAAGCCTTGCGGGGTTTTGTTGAATGTTGTAAAAATTCGCAGGAGTGCGGCATGATCTGCGTTCCGGGAGTGTACGAAAAGGGTGCCATCAACGGTAATCCGGCGTTGGAAAAATCCCGCATTATGGGTGCAAACTGTTGAGAAGGTGCTTATATTATGAAACTACCCGATAATGTCCGATTCAACCCCAACGCCAAAGTTGTGGAACGCCTGCTGGAAGTTATGAAAAACAACGGCGGCTACTGCCCCTGCCGGATTCAGAGAACACCGGAAAATATCTGTATTTGCGATGAATTCAAAGCTCAAATCGCCGATGAAAATTTTGAAGGCTTCTGCCATTGCCAACTTTATTATAAGGAAAAATAAACTATGGAAGTATTGCATTTGAATAAAGAATCGTTTGAAAAGCTCACCACCCAGAGCGAAAAAGCCGTCCTGATCGACTTCTGGGCAACCTGGTGCGGCCCTTGCGTAAAACTCGCCCCCGAACTGGAAGCATTAGCCGCTGAACACGATGAAATCATCGTTGGAAAAATCAATATTGAAGATAAGGAAAATGTGGAACTGGCTGTCAGTTTGGGAGTAAACACCATTCCGGCACTTTTCTTTTACCGCGACGGCAAACTGGTCAAACAGTTGATCGGTTATATGAAAAAAGATGCCATTGCCTCACAGCTCGGTTTGTGATCCTTGTTATATGGAGTTATTCATTATGTCTGAAGAAATATTTGATTTTCTGAAAATTGCTTCGTCTGCCGAACACTTTTACAACATACAGAAAAATACCTATACCCTTCATTCTCTGGAAAAAAGTTGCTCCTACCCGGATTACGAAAAATCGGCCCGGTTCTGTATGGATATGCTCAAAAAATGCGGTTTTCAGCAAGTTGAACGCATTGCCCATGCAGCCGACGGCAAAACCGCCTCCTGCGACCTGATAATGCCCGAAGCATGGGAGTTGTGCAAACGCTCTTTTCTGGAAATCGTAACCCCGCAAGTTGCAGAATACGACAAAATTCTTGCCGATACCGATATAAATCCGGCCGCCGCCAACATCTGGGCGGCGCCCACTCCGGAAGGCGGCATTACCGCCGAAGTAGTGGATTATGACACGCTGGATGAAGAAAATCCCGATGTGGCCGGAAAAATCGTACTTTTCACCCAAAACAAATATTTCGGACACATCTATACCAAACTTATCAAACACGGAGCCGCGGCAATAGTTTTGAGCAAATTCACTGCCGAAATTGATGAACCCGATGCCGTTTACTGGTTTAACGGCCTGGGCAATTTCGGATGGTACCGCACGGCTGAAGATGGCAAGCTCCCGGTCTTTTCCATATCGCCGATCAAAGCCCGTTTGCTCAAAGAACTGCTTGCAAAAGAAAAAGTCACCCTCCATGGCGAAATGAATACCCGTTTGTATGAGGGCGAAATCTACACTGTAACCGGCATCATCCCCGGTGAAAGCAGCGAAGAATACGCCCTTTTGGCACACATGTACGAGCCATTCCCCGGCGACGATGCACTCGGCGCGGCTCTGGCGGCGGAAATCGGCAGCGTTTTAACAGCAAGCGGCAAAAAGCCCCGCAAGACCCTGCGGGCGGTGCTTTCGATGGAGCTTTTCGGCTTTACAGCATTTTTAATGAGCAATGACCGTTATAAAAATGTGGCGGCGGCGTTGAGTCTGGATGGTTTTACCCACCGTTGTTCGTCGGATATAAGTTTGCGTCTGTCGCCGGTAAGTTCGCCGTTTTTCGGGGATTTTTTCTATAAAGATAACGGCATGAAACTGCTGCCCGACGCTCCGTGGGGCGAACAGGCAGGCAATCTCTCCGACGATACTTTCGGCGGCGACTCAATGACCGATATACCGACCAACTGGCTTTACAATAAATCAGGTGTTTATCATCACAATACCGGAACGGGATTTCTACCGCACTGGGTTCTGACCAGAGAGCGTTTCCCCATGCTGGCAGACACGGTACTGCAGCTTATCAGCCGGAAAAGTTTCCCCGATTACACTAATGAGGCAATCGCAGATTACCGGAAAAATATTGATGCGGTTTTGAGCAATAATGAACTTACTGCCGGAGAAAAGTCCTTCCGGATCAAAGTTTTCTGTCAGTACAACATCGACCGGTTGGAATCAGTTAAAAAGTTTGCCGATTATGAGTTTGACGCCCAAAAACTTTATGCGTTACGCGATCAGACAATAGCCAATCTGCCCGAAGCGGAAGCTCTTTCCGATACCGATAAAGAGTTGTCGCAGTTGGCGGTGGAACGCTTTGAAGCCGGCTGCCCATCCAGTCTGGCAAAAATACCGTTGCCAGAACGCCGGACATTCGACTCGCCCGCCAGCAGATTGTTCTTTGCGTTGTGTGATGGCAGAAGAACTGTGCTGGAAGCCTTGCTGACGACCGAAGCCGCGCTGAATACCCGCAGCACGCAGCAGCAGCACGAAAATCTGATTGAACATCTGCAATATCTGGAAAAATATGGATATTTGAAAATTAACTGTAAATAAGTAAATAAGGAGTTTTATAATTATGAAGAAATACTTACAAGATCACACCTGTCGCTCAACCGGGATATTTACTTTGATTGAACTCCTGGTTGTAATCGCCATTATTGCCATTCTTGCAGCTATGCTGCTGCCGGCATTGTCTTCTGCCCGCCGTTCAGCTCAAACTACCCGCTGCATCGGCAACCTCAAACAAATAATACTGGCAACCAATGTTTATGCCGACTTGCACGACGAATGGCTGGTGCCCGGCAAAACCCAAAGCGGCTCCAGCAACAAACACTTTTACCAGATTCTCGGTGGTGACAACGGCGAAAATCCGTATGGGCTTACCTATGAAGAAAAAAACATGACTTCAGTTTTCTGTTGTCCATCTGAACCGCGTAAATTCGGCGATTACTCCGATGACGATATGCAGTATTCTCATTATACCTGTAATGTTTTTGTCTTCGGTTGGCGTGGCATGAAGGAAAATTCTACCGGACTTTACCGCGATTACAACTTCCGACGCAATACATTTGATCTGCCGGATAAAGTAAAGGCATTCGGCGATAATGTTGCCCCTGACACTGGCGGCACCAGTTTTCCGAGAAATTACTCATACCGTCATGGCAGCGGTGGTGATACCCGCACAGGAGCAACTTCCACGCCAGTACCACCTGCCGGAGCAGCGGCAAATATTTCATTTCTTGACGGCCACGTGGAAACGCTTACTTTTCCGCAAGTTTGCCCGAACAGCAGTAAAATTGCCAAAGCCGACTACATCAAAGGCGATGAAAACGGATCCACGGTCTGCGGCTCGAAAAAATATCCCAATGCCGGCAGAAAACTCTGAAATTTTTCCGTTTTCATAAAATAAAAAAACATCAGGCTTGCTTTAGGAAACTGCTGCAAGCCTGATGTTTTTTAATCAAGAAAGCATGGCAAAAATTATTGCACAATGCTTAAACTTATACCAATTTGGCTCCGGGTTGGAAATTCTCAAAATATTCCCGCAAGCCGGATTCAACCTCTGGTATATCAAAAGGCATATTGCCGTTACGCATTGATTTATGCCCCAACACACCGGTGGCAACTGCATCGCGGGCGGCTACCGGGTTGGCGTTAGTAGCTTTGCCTTCGGTGATAAAATCAAAAAAGTTCTTCACGATTCGCGGATCGGCACCGCCGTGGGTACCTGGTATGGGTTTGAGCTTGTAAATAATATCCGGCGTGGCACGCGGACCGCGTTGCGTCCAGACATGTACCTCGCAATTACCGTAATCGCCGACATTTTCCACTCTGCCTTTGGTGCCGATAAAGGTATAATTGCGTTCAGCGTCGGGCGTATAATGGCACTGCATATAACTTGCCTGGGCACCGTTTTTCAACTGCATAATGATCATATTATGATCTTCCACATCCATTTCGGGCGAAAAACCTTTACACTCCAGCGGCGGATACTGTTCATCGCGGAACGCCGCACATCCAGCTTCATCGGCTTTACGCCGCTCGCAGCGGTTGTAAACCGAAAGCATCCCCATGCCGACCACCCGGCTGGCCTGGGTATCCATTATAAAATTCATTACATCAATATCGTGGGCACCTTTCTGCAATAAAAGTCCGCAGGTGTTTTTCTGCTCGGAGTGCCAATCCCGGAAATACGCATCGCCGCCGTAACTGACAAAATGCCGGCACCAGGCACACTGTACTTCGCCGATGATTCCGGAATCCACCACTTCTTTCATTTTAAGCACCACCGGAAAATAACGCATGTTATGGCCGACAAACAATCGCGTACCGGTTGCTTTGGCGGTTTTCAATATGCGGTCACAGCCTTCAACGGTGATCGCCAGCGGTTTTTCCAGATAAACCGCCTTTCCCGCTTCAAGAGCTGCCACTGCGTGTTCTTCATGCAAATGGTCTGGTGTCAGGATAAATACCGCACAAATTTCCGGATCGGCAAGCAAATCCCGGTAATTTGTTGTAAACTTTGCTTCGGGATAAAATTCTTTGAACTTATCCGCTCTGGCCGGATCAATGTCTGCCAGAGCCGCCAGCTGCCAGTCAGTAAAATCCATGACTGCACGAATAAGACTTCCGCGGTTACCGCCGCCGATAACACCGAATTTACGCATAAAACACCTCCATATTGATTTTTCTGTTTGCATTTTACTTTTTAATGTATAAATTAAATATGAAAAATCAAGTATAAATTGATTTTTATAGCCGCTAAATCATGCTGAAAATCAACATAGGATGCTGTAAATTGATATTTGATACAAACAAATCATTTGAATTGATAACTGCCATGCGTAATGCGGCAACCGCACGGACTCTGCCGATAGTACGCCATAATTATGAAGTTTGCACCGTTGAATATGTGCTTTCGGGTTCAGGTTTTCTGGAGCTTGACGGCAATAAAGCACTGCAGGTTTGTGCCGATGAAGTTTATTTTTTGCCCAAGCACAGCAACCATATTTATTATCCTGACCGGGAAAATCCGTGGGATAAACTGTTTTTTGTGGTCAACGGCGATTTTATGGAAAAAATATTTGCTTTATATAATCTTGCTCACCCCCCGGTAATACGCAATGCGGCAAGTTTGAAACACTATTTTACTGAATTTATAAAATTACATTCCGGCAATGCCGATTTGCACATGGCGGCTCTGCTTTTTCATGAATTTGCGGCCGATTGTCTGCAGTTGACCCTGCAATCTGCCACGCCGGAACTGAATATCGAAGAAAAACTCCGTCTGGCTCTGTGCGGAGATCTGGACAAAGATTTCACCATCAGAGAATATGCCGCCAAACATAATTTGACCAGTGAACACCTGATCCGGCTCTTCCGCAAAAAATTCGGCACCACCCCGCAGGCTTACCGGCTTGCCCGGAAAATGGAAGAAGCCCGGCGGCTGCTGGTGTACAGCGAATTGAGTGTAAAGGAGATCGCCGCCATGACAGGATTTGCCGATCAGTACAGTTTTTCGCACAGTTTCAAAAACTATTGCGGCAAATCCCCGCGATATTTCCGGCAGCAGCGGGAGGGGTGAGTTTTTTATTTGCGTCCGGTACTGCCGAACCCGCCTTCGCCACGGTCTGAATTTGAAAGCACTGCAACAGTTTCCAATTCCACTGCGGGCAATTCAGCAATAACCATCTGGGCAATGCGGTCGCCGCGTTTGACGGCAAACTCTTCGGGGCCGTGATTGAACATTATAACGCCGACTTCGCCGCGGTATCCGGCGTCGATCGTGCCGGGAGAATTGGTCAAAGTTATATTGTGTTTGAGAGCCAGACCGCTGCGGGGGCGGACTTGAGCTTCGTAATTGACCGGCAATTCAATAAAAACCCCGGTGGGAACAAGCGTACTTTTATTGACCGGCACAAGTATATCACTGCGGCTGCGGAGGTCAAATGCCGCATCGTCGGCGTGGGACTTGACCGGCAAAAGCTCCTCACAACCGCTCATCATAGCAACTTTTACTTTGATTTTCATGATTTAAACCTTTTTCTTACTTGCATGAACACTTTTCAGGTGTTACTTTAACACAACAAAAAAATATTGCAAATTGTTTGATTACATTCAGGGAAAACTTTTCTATGAATATAAAAATCGGTATTGGCTTTGATGTGCATAAATTAGTTGAAAACCGCAAACTGCTCCTCTGCGGTGTGGAGTTTGATTATCCGCTGGGGCTGTTGGGACACAGCGATGCCGATGTGGCACTGCACGCGGTTGCCGATGCCGTACTCGGTGCCGCCGGTGCCGGTGATATAGGTCAATGGTTCCCCGACAATGACCCGGCGTTCAAAGATGCCGACAGCGGTAAACTCCTGCAATTCATCATGGCAAGCAATGAACTTGCAAACTACCGTATCGGTAATGTGGATATGGTGATAATCTGCCAACAGCCGAAAATACTGCCGCAAGTTCCGGCAATGAAAGAAAATCTTGCCAAACTCCTGAACTGCACAGCGGAACAAATTTCCATAAAAGGCAAAACCACCGAAAAACTCGGCTATACCGGCAGAGGCGAAGGCATAGCAGCCCAGGCAGTTGTACTGCTGGAAAAAGTGTAAATCGCAAACTCAACCGCCCCTTCGAGGATTTTAAAGGCATACGGCATTGCGTTATAAGGCAAAACACGGTCTGTTGTTCAACAACTATGGGAAAGCATGGGAGAGTATGTTTTTTTCATCAGGTTGATGCTTCCAGCTTCGTAAAACTTCGCTATAATAAACTCTCCGGCGGCACGCTCAATATCGCCCCGCGAAAGCGGTGAACACCGGCGGCATAGTTTACCCGTTAAAATCCGTTAATTAACGTTATGCCGCCATCTACCGTATTGCCAGCACGGCGGGCAATACTGTTATCTCTCCAGCCAGAGGGCGGCGGCGGCGTCTGACGGCATCTGCCATGCTCCGCGCGGCGAAAAACTTACTGCGGTTGCCTGTACCCCGTCCGGCGAACAGGAGCGTTTGAACTGCTGTTGGAAAAATCTCTTCAGGAAAATCTTGAGTGTTTTTTCTATTACTTCTTTACTGTAAACACCTTTCCATGCCTCGCAAGCCAATGCGGCGATTTTTTCCGGCGTGGAATTGTTTTTTACAAAGTGGTAAATAAAGAAATCGTGCAGTTCGTAAGGCCCGATAATATCTTCGGTCTTCTGTTCGATCCCGCCGGTTTTATCCGGGGGCAGCAGTTCGGGGCTTACGGGGGTGTTGAGGATGCTTTCCAGAACCTCCTGCAATACGCCGCCATGCTGTCCGGCAATATGTTTGACCATAACACGGATCAGTGTTTTGGGTATGGAACTGTTTACTGCGTACATGCTCATGTGGTCGCCGTTGTATGTACACCAGCCGAGAGCCATTTCCGAAAGATCGCCGGTACCGATGACCATGCCGCCGGTCTTGTTGGCTATATCCATAAGTATCTGGGTGCGTTCACGGGCCTGCACATTTTCGTAGGTATTGCTCAAATCTGCCGGATCGTGTTCAATATCGGCAAAATGCTGTCTGCACGACGGAGTTATATCAATAGCTTTAACCGGAATATTCAATGCATCACAGAGTTTTTCGCTGTTGCCGCGGGTGAGTCTGGTCGTGCCGAATCCCGGCATGGTATAGGCTTTGACCGTATCAGCGGGCAAGCCGAGGAGTTTGGTACACTCATACGCAACCAGCAATGCCAGCGTGGAGTCAAGTCCGCCCGAAACTCCGATGACCATGCTTTTGCTGTGCGAATGTTCAAACCTCCGGGCAAGTCCGGCAATTTGAATATTGAATATATCCATACATTCTGCCGGAGAATCCTCCCCGGCGGGCAAGAACGGCGTCGGGTTGATCACGGCATAACTCAAATCCGGCGATGCGGCAGCATCATCGGGCAGTTCAATACAACAGAAACTCTTTGATGATTCATTATCGAAAAAGCTCGTATCGGTTCTTCTTGCCGAAGCAAGGGTCTGCAGATCCACATCGGAGTAAATTATGGAACTATCCCGCATAAAACGCTTATTTTCGGCAGCGATATTGCCGTTTTCGGCAATCAGGGCATGTCCGGAACAAACGGCATCGGTCGTACTTTCATACACGCCGCCGGAAGCAAAAACATACGCCGCATTAAGTTTGGCACTCTGGACTTTTATCAGTTCCCGCCGCAACGCAGCTTTGTTGGCGTATTCGGTACAACATGCAAGATTGAAAAGTGCCAACGCTCCCGCCAGAGCCAGCTCGCCGGAAGGAGCGTTTACGCTCCAGAGGTCTTCGCAGATTTCCACACCGAACTTGAACTCTCCGCCCGCAGAAAAAATCAGATCACTGCCGAACGGCACCACCTGATCGCCGATATTGACAAAACTGTCAAACACATCTCTGCCCGAAGCAAAATAACGCTTTTCGTGGTATTCGCGGTAATTGACCAACTGCTGTTTGGGTACGGCTCCGGCAATACAGCCGTTCTGGATCACCAATGCCGTGTTGTATATCCGGTCATCAAACCGCAGCGGCAGACCGACAATGACGATGATATTGCTGTTGCAAGTGGCTCGGGCGATTTCCACAGCGGCATTTTCGGCGGCATCGAGCAGAGTTTTCTGAAAAACCAGATCACCGATGGTGTAACCGGTAATGCACATTTCGGGAAACACCACCGCAGTTGCCCCCTTCTCCGAAGCAGTTCTGCAGAGCTTGATTATCTCTTGAGTATTACTTTTTACATCAGCTAAAAAAAGTCGCGGCACCGCCGCCGCCAAACGATAAAAACCAAACATATTCAACTCTCCTTTTTGCGGGATTTGCGTGATAAAAGACTTTGTATGATTTCACGGGGTTCAGAGGCTTTGCTCAAAAATGAGAGCCCCAGATAAATAACAGCATAACTTGCAATTCCAATCAGCAGCGGCAACAGCTCCGGCAAGGCTCTTATGCTGATTTTTTGCGTCCAATGAGTCATTTGCAAATAATAAAGAGCTGGGAATGCCGCCAGTAATGCAAAGAATATTGAGCGGATAAAAGCGATGCTCAACTGCTCCAAATCAGGCGAAAATTTTTCACGCCGCAAAAAATATACCAGCAACACATTGTTCACCAGCTGGGCGATCACCGTAGCCAGTGCAATGCCGCCTTGTTTTAAAGGATACATCAATGCTATACTCAAAGGTATATTCAAAAATATGCAGACAAGTGATATTTTCAGCGGAGTTTTCATATCTTTGCGGGCGTAAAATCCCGGCAGAATCACTTTGAGCGAGCAAAATAGCGGTATCCCCATAGCGTAATAAAAGAGTGCGTCAGCGGTATTTGCCGCATCAACTTCCGTAAATCTGCCCCGCATGAAAAGCAGTTTGATCAATGGTTCGCGGTAAGCGATCATAAAAACCGCCGCCGGGATGCACAAAAAACATACATAACGCAAACCGGCAGTCATATCGTCCATCATTTCATCGTAGTTTTTATTCGCCGCCGCCCGCGACATTTGAGCCATCAGTACACTGCCCAGTGCCACCGCCACGATCCCGACCGGCAGATAGACCAGCCGTTCGGTGTAATTGAGTGCCGGCACCGCGTAATCGCCCAGCTTGAGAGCAATAGACCGGTCAATGAGGAAACTGATTTGTGCTGCCCCGCCGCCGATCAATCCCGGCAGAGCCAGTGTCCATAATTCACCGAAAATATTTTTTGCCGGAGTGGAGCTTTTCTGAAAAACGGGAAAAACGCCATAGCGTTTCAAAAGCCACATCAGCAACAGCAGCTGCAATACGCCGGAAATCAGCACCCCGCCGATGAGTATATAGATAAGTTTGCTGTTGCTGCCGTACGAAAACTTCCCGGCCAGACAGAGCAGTGCGATCATTACAACATTAAGTATGAGTGCGTTCAGCGAGGCAAGAAAAAACACCTTCCTTGTATTCACCACTGCCGTCATCACCCCCACCAGACAGATGAATATGGCGTAAGGCATGAGCATGGGCAAAATACTCATGGCACTCTTTACATATCCTGGCACCGGACAGAAGTTGCCGATCGCCAAACCACCGGCACTGACAAGTATGGTCAGCACTATCAATAAAGCGGTCAAACCGGAAAGCACCACCGCCAGTTGTTTGCGTACTTCGGCAAGACCTTTTTCCGCTTCGGTGTGCGAGAGTATGGGTATCAATGCCTGCGACAAAGCTCCTTCGCCGAAAAGCCGCCTGAACAGATTCGGCACCATAAACGCCGTCTGCCAGATCGTAGCTAAAGCTCCGCCGCCGAGGATACCGGCTTCCAGCTGCACGCGTACCAGACCGAGGATGCGTGCAAGCAAAGTAGCCGCGGCAGAACCGAATGAGCCGCGTAATATACTGCGTTTATTTTCGCTGACTTCAGCCAACTTAATATCTCCTTGTTTGAATGATGTGTTGATAATTAATATAATGTAAATTCAGGTTTGTAACAAATGTTTTTTGCAGATTTCTTTAAATAGTTGTATATTATGAGTCATGGAAAAGTTTTTTACAATCACCGCGATCGACCCGCTTCTGCTGACTTTGCCGGAAGATGCCATTCTTTCCCGGCTGGGCAGAAACCGCTATCTTTCGGTCATGGAACAGGATTTGAGCATAAAACTGCACCTTGCCATGCAGAAGGCTTTTGCTCTCTGCCATGCCCGGGGGCGGTGGAAAATCCTGCCGGTAACAGCCAACAACGGCAATGAAGTTGTGCTGAATGACTCATGGCGGATACAAAGCAGTAAATTTGCGGAATTTCTCTGCAACAGCAAATACACTTTTCTCGGAGCCGTTACCATCGGCAATGATTTGCCGCAGGCAGTGGATTCAGCCCAACGGACGGGCAATATGTTTGAAGCGGCGATTTTTGATGCCGTGGGCAGTGAGTGTGCCGATCTGGCAATCGGGCTTTTGCAGAAACTTGCCGCCGCAGAATTACTGCGTTACGGTATTGTGTTGGGCAAACAGCGTTTTTCCGCCGGATATGGCAATGTAGAGCTGTTTCACCAGCAGGAGATTTTTCAACAACTGCAATTACACAAGCTGGATATGCAATTAACTCAAAGTTATATCATGCAGCCGGAAAAATCCGTAACAGCTTTTGCAACGGTCAATACAACTAATTTCATGGAGTAAAAAATATGATTTCAAGAAGCCAGTTCCGCAAATTATGCGATGAAAAAGTGCTGATCCTCGACGGTGCCACCGGTACTGAACTCATCAAACAGGGTATGCCGTCGGGCGTTTCGCCGGAACTCTGGGTGGCGGAAAACCCCGCCGCCATCACCGCCGTTCAGCAGGCTTACGCCGATGCCGGAAGCAACATTGTTTATACTCCGACTTTTGGCGGCAATGAAATAAAATTAGCCGAATTCGGTCTGGAAAACAGAGCGTTTGAACTTAATAAAACTTTGGCAGAAATCTCCATAAAAGCAGTCCGCGATCGCGGTGTACTGGTCTTCGGCGACCTTGCTCCGACCGGAAAATTTGTGGAACCTTCCGGCGACTGGGCTTTTGAAGAAGCGGTAAATGTTTATAAAAATCAGGTCAAAGCCCTTGCTGCCGCCGATGTCGATGGTTTTGTGATCGAAACTATGATGGACTTGCAGGAGGCCCGTGCCGCCTTGATCGCCGCGAGAGAATTGTACCCGGATGCACCGGTCATGGTAACACTTACCTTTGACGAAAGTCAGCGTACCCTTACCGGGGTAACACCCGATGCGGCGTTGATAACTCTGCAAAGTCTGGGTGCCGATGCTTTCGGCTGCAACTGCTCGACCGGACCGGCGGATATGGCAAAACTTCTTGCTTCCATAAAAGAGTATGCCTCCATACCGCTTATCGCCAAACCCAACGCCGGGTTGCCCATGCTCAAAGATGGCAAAACTGTGTTCAATATGACACCGGATATGTTTGCCGGTTATGTTGATACTCTGCTCGACAGCGGAGTGAATCTGCTTGGCGGCTGTTGCGGCACAACTCCGCAGCATATTGCCGCGGCGGCGGAAAAGGTGCGTTCATCCAGTGCCCCCCTGCCCGTCAGAGCCGATGCCTCCGGCATAATTTCCAGCAACCGCCGGATAAAAAAGTTGAACTGCAACGGCAGTTTTACCGTTATCGGCGAACGGATCAACCCCACCGGGAAAAAGGCTCTGCAAGCCGAGTTACGCAATAATTCAACGGCTCTGGCATTGCAGTTTGCCATCGAACAGCAAACCGCCGGTGCGGAAATGCTGGATGTAAACATGGGGCTTTCCGGTGTGGATGAAACCGCCCTGATGTGTAAAGTTGTCCTGCAGACCGTGCGGGCAGTTGATACACCGCTTTGCATAGATTCAACTTCGCCGGAAGCCGTGGAAGCCGCCTTGCGGGTATATCCCGGCAGAGCTTTGCTCAACAGTATAAGTTACGAAAAAGAACGCATCGAAAAAGTCCTGCCCATTGCCGCAAAGTATGGAGCAATGCTGATTTTACTGCCGCTCGATGAAAACAAACTCCCCGAAAATTGCGGTGAACGCATTGCCGTACTGGAAAAACTTCTGCCGGAAATAGAAAAATACGGTTATGATTTAAATGATGTTGCCGTAGATGCCCTCATCATGGCGATTTCTGCCGCACCGCAGGCGGGCAACTCGGCGTTGGAGTTTATTGATTACTGCCACAACAAACTGCATGTAAATACGGTTTGCGGACTCTCCAACATCAGTTTCGGTTTGCCCAACCGGATGCTGGTCAACCGCACTTTTCTGGTAATGGCAATGGCACGGGGACTCAATATGGCGATCGCCAACCCCATGAATACAGACTTTATGGCGGCGATCCAGGCGGTGGAAGCTCTGAACGGCAAAGATAAAAATATGAGCAGATACCTTGCCACACAAAGCAATACCGTTGCCGAAAATAAAACCGTTGCCGCCGATACCGATTGCGGCGTGCAGGCATTTAATGCGATTCTGCACGGCGATTGTGCTTCGGCAGTAAAAGCCGTGGAAAAAGCCCTGACGCAAGGTGATTTTGATGCCCGGAAATTTTTGAATGAGAATTTATTATCTGCCATCGAAAAAGTCGGCAGCAAGTTTGAAAAGAAAGAGTATTTTCTGCCCCAGCTTCTTGCCGGAGCCGAAGCATTGCAGGCGGCGATAAGCGTATTGGAACCGGCGTTGCAGAGTACGGATCAATCTTCAGAAAACAAAGAAAAATTCATCATCGCCACCGTCAAAGGCGATATTCACGACATCGGCAAAAACATCGTTGCCCTGATGCTCCGTAACAGCGGTTTTGAAGTTATTGATTTAGGCAAAGATGTTGCTCCGGAAATAATCATTGAACGGGCAAAAGCTGAAAACTGCCGCATAATCGGTCTTTCGGCATTGATGACGACCACCATGAATGAAATGCCCAAAGTTATAGAAATGGCTAAAAATGCCGGAGTGCAAGCTGATTTTATTGTCGGCGGAGCCGTAGTTGACGAAGCGTTTGCTTCACAGATCGGAGCAGTCTATGCCGCTGATGCTATGATGTGCGTAAGAGTTGCCCAAGCTCTGCTGGCAAAGAAATGATAAAAAAAGTAACAAAAAATTTGACAAATACAATTTATTTGCTATATTGCAGAAAAACATGCTGTTGATTTGCATGAAAAAACACAATCAGGAGTTGGATTTATGACGATTTGCCGTTATTGCATGGCTGAAGTCAGCGAAAGAGAAATCGAAGCCGAAGACGGTTGCTGTCCGGAGTGCGGAGCATTGCTTTCTGCCGGCAGTGGTTACCTTGGTGATGAAGATGACTACGATAACATCGACGAGCTGGATGATGAATTCGGCTATCTGGACGATGATGACGAAGATTACGATGACGATGCGTATGACGACGATGCCTTCTACGAAGACGACGAAGATTACGACGAGTTTGACGAAGAGTTTGATGACGAAGAAGAATATTGATCCCGTTAGCGTTGTTCAAAAAACGGATATGCGTTCTGCCGCATGATCCGTTTTTTAATTTAAAGGTAAAAAATGGTTTACTATCCGCAATATGCTCTCTTTTACGATTTTCACACCAGCCCGATGCTGAAAAATATCGGCAAAAATTTTGATGCCGATGCTTTTGCCGCCCGACTGAAGAAAAATAATATTGACTTTGTAAGTTTTCCTGCCCGCTGTAATATGGGTATGGCGTACTATGATACAGAAATCGGCATCCGGCACTATGGCTTGGATTTTGACCTTTTCGGAGAACTGGTCAAAGCATGCAATAAATATGGCATCAAAGTAAATGCCTACTTTAACGGCGGTATATCGCAGGAAGAAACCCGTCTGCACCCCGACTGGCAGGAAGTACCGACCGACAAACGCCCGATTTACGCGGTAAATCCGTTCAGCCGCACTGCCTGCGGCAACACGCCTTACCGCGAACACATCATTGCAATGGCATGCGAAGTTGCCCGGAAATACGATGTGGCAGGATTTTTTGTTGATTGCCTTGCCGGAAGAAGCTGCCGCTGTGAGTGCTGTCTTAAAAAGATGAAAGCTGAAGGCATCGACCCCGCCGACGAAAACGCAGTCAATGAGTTTGCCTTACGCCGCAACCGCGAACTTGCCGGAGCTTTTGCCGATGCAGTCAAAGCAATCAATCCGGATTATCTGCTTTATTTCAATGGCATCGGCTACGAAAATCAACTGGCATTGGGCGGAACTTATCTGGACTTTGAGTGTATCCCCACCAAGCTGGGTTGCGATTATGATTATCTGCCCCTGATGAGCCGCTACATGCGTACATTGGGCGACCACCCCCGTTTGAACATGACCGGACGCTTCAACTTGTGGGGTGATTTCGGCGGTTTACGCAACGAAACAGCCATCCGGCAGGAGCTGGTGACCGGTCTTGCCAACGGTATGCGGCCCAACATCGGCGATCACATGCCGCCGGATTGCTCGGTACCGGAAACTGTAATGCTGCAAAACGAACGGATTTTTGGCTGGCTGCAGGCAAGAGAAGAATTTTACACCGATGCCGAAGCCATCACCGATATGGCAATACTTTTCCCGAAAAGCCATCAGGAGATTTATCTGGCAAAAGAACTGCGAGGAGCATTACGCGTGCTGTGCGATCTGCACTGCCAGTTCGATGTGGTAACATTAGCTGCAGACTGGAGCAAGTATAAAGTTCTTATTCTGCCGGACAGCGTAAAAGTAAATGCTGAAGTGGAAAAGCGTCTGCACGAATATATTGCCAATGGCGGCAAAGTGATTTCTTCCGGCGATTCCGGTATGCGGATGGGTTCAGAAGAATTTATGGAAGAATGGGGTCTTGCCGCAGCCGGTAATGGTTACACCCCGACTTACTTTGTGGATAAAAACAATATGCCCATGAGCATTTATGCCGATGGCAGACTGCTGACAAGCAAAAAAAACAAAACCGTTTATCCGCTGGCAGAACCGCTGATCGAACACAAGTTTGACGGCATTTATCCAGAGTATTACAATCCGCCGGGGAACGTTATTGACCACCCGTTTTTAAGTTGTAACGACCAGGTGGCACACTTCAGTTTCAACATCTTCAACGGCTTCAAAGAGTATGCTTCAAACAGTTTGCGGGATGCTTTTGCCGAAGCACTGGATATAATGCACCCCGACCGGGTGGTAAAAACAGAAAATCTGCCGAAATTTGTAAGAGTGTATTACAACCGCCTGTCCGACGGCAGAGAAGTTCTGCACTTTACAGCACATATTCCGGAAAAACGGACTGACAACTGCGAAGTCATCGAAGATGACTTGACAGTTCTGCCGTCAAAAATATATGTAAAAACCGGTAAAAAAACCGCATACAGCGAACCGGAACACTCTGTGCTTGCCACTGAATCGAAAGGCGAATATCTGGTTATAGAAGTACCGCAGTTCACCGGCTATTGCATAATAGCATTGAGCTGAAGCACAAGTTTCACCATACAAAAAATAAGGCTGTTGCAAAACCACAAAATTTTGCAATAGCCTTTTTCGCTTTTTCCACTCAATACATCCACAATAAAATACACCGCTACCCAATATTGCTCAAACCAATTCTTTAAGCAATAAAAAAGTTCAGTGATGTGCGGGACTGTCTTGTAATTGTTTGGCATTACAGTATATTCCGCACAACCGCGGAGGAGATTGCATTCCCCTCCGCGACCTTCCTGTTCATTGGGCAGCAACATCCAGTGCGAGCTACCTGGCAACTTTTAGTTAGAGCGTGCCTGACCGCCCTTGTTGCTGTTGGCAGGCTGTATTGTAGTATAAACCAGCTCCTTTTCAGGAAGCGTTACTGATTGGCAAGGTAATAGTCGCAGTAGCGTTTGATTTGGGCGTATTTATCGCCTTTGGATTTTTCAAGATAAGTTCCGCCCAGACAGAAACAGGCAAAACCGCCGGAGGCATCCGCCCATGCCGCCGCTGTACGCATATCCAATTCACCGGCAACCGCTCCGTCCGAAAGCTGCATGATGACCGATGCCAGCAAGCCGCCGGCAAAGTTATCGCCGCAACCGGTGGTATCGCCGCGTTTTTCCGGATATTTGGCAAGATCTTCGTTGACCAGCTCGTTTACGCCCAGCGAAGAGAGTTCAAACTTCTTGAAAAGTCTGCCGTCGCTGTAAACATGGAAATTTTTGGCACCGTGTGTGATAGTCATGGCACTTACACCGCGACTGGTAAAAAATTCCACGATCTTTTCAAGCGTTTCTTCGCCGGAAAGCCACCGGGCTTCGTCCCAGTCAACTGCCAATATATCAATATACTTATAGGCTTCGTCGCTGTCGCCCATCGGCCAGCGGCCTTGGGGATCACGCATTTCGTTGCGGAAGTCAAAAACCGTTGCCACCATGTTGATTTTCCCGGCTTCTTTGCCGCGTTTGAGCAAACTGGTCAGATTATCATGCAGCGGCGGAACCAGTGCCGTGGCACTGAAAACCAGTACATCGGATTCAAAAAATTCATCACCCAATGCTTCGGGCTGATAAGCATTTGCTGCACCGATAACATTGACAAAAGTGCGTTCGCCTTTGCCATCGTGATAAGTCGGGTCACTCAAGACCTGCGTGGAAGGTGTAAAACCTTTGCCTTTGGGGTAATTGGTTATATCCAGCGGAGTCTGCACGAGGATGCTTTCGATAAAATCAGCATCGCTGTCACTGCCTCTGGCACCGTAAAATTTAACCGTGGCAGGGTATTCACTGCAAAGCTGGGCGGCGTTGATTGCCGCAACTACGGCCGGACCACCGACATTACGACCGGAAACCGGAGCGTTGTCAGTAAGTTCTGAAAGCATCTGCAAAGCAGGAACCCGGGTAAATTTTTCCAGACTTTCCATAAAAACCAGCTGACCGGGCACCAGACCGCCGTCGCCGGGAGTTACGCTGGAATACTTTTTGAACGCTTCCGAAGAAAAGTTCACATTGGCATAGACACAGTCCACCAGCGAACAGCCGGCAACCGATACAGTAATGGGTTTTCTGCTCATAAAAAACAATCCTTTCTATAAATTGTATATATTATATATCTTTTGTATTTTCAACCACAAAAAATTGTACTGCCATAAAAATCAGCATCGGCAATGCCGGCAATAAGTACCTCGGGCTGATGACCGGCCCCGGTGCCCAGATATAATAAAATACCAGCACTCCAAACAGCAGCAGATAACGCCACTGCCGGGATTTAATATACTTTATCAACTGACAAAAGGCAAACAAAAGTACCAACGCATGTATAACAAAAAGCGGCATCAGCAAAAACAGCACATACCATTTGCCGCCGAGATAATGATTGACCGCCGCAAAAAATCCCTTCTGACGCAGAACAGCCATTGTGCCGCGTTCGCCGCTTGTAATGTGATTGTTTTCCAGCAAAGTCGGCATATCCGGCAGTAAGTTGAAGATATTCGGCAGATGCGTAATCACGCTTGACCGGGGATACTTTTTTACCAGTTCGGCAAACCGGGCTTTTTTCCAGGCGTTCTGTTCCCGCAGAGAAGAATATTTCTCCGGCTTGCTCTTGAACTCTTTTTCCGCTTCAGATAAAAGGCGGTTTTTCCACACCTCGGAACTTTCGCCGGTGGCATGAGCCAGAATGGCTGAACCGTTATGAAAATACAAATTTGCCGAATTACCGTCAAAATCACCGCAAAGCTGATAATTCCGAACCCACCACGGCATCAGCAACGCTCCGGCAAGCAATAACAACACGACTGCCCCGGCAAGAAAATCCTGCATCTTGCTCCAACCGGCAATCAGAATGACCGGCAAACCGATAAGCACCACCGGCAGATTTACCGGCTTGACGAAAACTCCGGCAATGGCAAGCACGGTCAATACCGCAAAACACCAAAGTTTTTTATCCCGGACAAAATAAATTGCCATGCAGAGCTGCCACGCGGCAATCACCCCCAGCAAACTGTCCGACAATATCAGCGGCGAAACCGCCACAGCGGTCATATTAAGTGCGTAAAACCAACCGCCCAGCACCCCTGCCCGATCTCCGCAAACCTTGCGGATCGCCAACACTGCCGGCACGACCGCACTGGCGGCAACTGCGATCCCGGTCAACGCCGCCGCCAACAGGCTTTTGCCGAACAGCGTTATACTCAAAGCCAGCAGCAAAGGATACCCGATCGGACGGATGACTTCCGGAATATCCGATCCGGGCGAACCGACAAAGCCGTCACCGGCGGCAAGTGCCTGTGCTGGACTCCAATACCCCATACTGTCAGGCCGGAGCAGAGTTTCCGCATCAAGCAACGCCGGGACCGCCAGAAATATCCGCAGCAATATTGCCGCAACAAACAATATTGCCAAATGCCATGCAAAAGCCTTTCTGCTCAACAACTGGCAGAAATACTCCTGCAATGCGGAATATTTCGACTTAAAACTCATCGTCCAGTACGCTCATTTCGTCTTCAATAAAGTCCAGAGCCTTCTGCAATGCTCTGGCTCGATGACTGATCTTGTTCTTTTCTTCGGAACTCATTTCCGCAAAAGTACGCGTTTCGCCTTTGGGTACAAATATCGGATCGTAGCCGAAACCGTTTTCGCCACGGGGAGCATCAATGATCGTGCCTTCCATGACGCCTTCAAAAGTTTCAATGACTTCGCCATTGATGGCAATGGCGATCACACAGACAAATCTGGCACTGCGGTCGGATTTGCCTTCCAGTTCACGCAAAACTCTGCCGATGCGGTCGGCATCATCCTTGCCGTAACGGGCGGAATAGATGCCCGGAGCATTATCCAACGCCGTGATTTCCAAACCGGAATCATCCGCAAAAGTGGGACGGTCGGTGTAATTGCATGCTTCCAGAGCTTTTTGCGAAGCATTTTCTTTGAAAGTTTTACCGGTTTCTTCCGACGGCGTAAAGCCCGGATAATCCAGCAAACTGTGCAATTCCACATCCTGGGAACCCAAAAGGGCACGATATTCTTCAAATTTGTGAGCATTTGCGGTTGCGGCAACGATAACTGTCATGTATATTATCTCCTGTTTTGGTTTTACTTTACAGTATATATACGATAACATAAAGCCGTTTGATGTTTTTAGCAAATTTGAAGATGAAGAAAGCTCAAATAATTCCGCATTTTCTTGTAAAGTACCGCTGCCAGAAGCTCCGGGTGGGGTTTTCCGGCGGTGCGGACAGCACTGCATTGCTGCTGCTTTTGCTGAAATGGGGCTTTGCCCCCGATCAGCTCGAAGCAGTGCATTTTGACCACGGCTTACGCGGCGAAGCCAGCACCGCCGACGGCGAATGGTGCCGGAAATTCTGCAACGAGCGAAACATCAAATTTATTCTGGTCAAGCTGGATTTGAGTCAGGCTCTGGCAAACGGCGGATCGCTGGAAGATGCCGCCCGCAACGCCCGGATCGCGTGGTACCGGCAAAATGACGACCAAAGTTGTATCGTATTGGCTCATCACGCCGGAGATGTGCAGGAAAATATGCTGCTCAAACTTGCCCGCGGCGGCAATGTTTCGGCACTGACCTCGTTGCGCAGCGTCCGGAAACTGTGGGATTTAGTCATTTTACGACCTTTGCTTGATTGGCATAAAGCCGAGTTGGAAGATTTTCTCCGTTCAAACAATATAACCGACTGGCGAAACGATGCAAGTAATCAGGCAAGCGATTACCACCGCAACTTTTTACGCAATAAAGTATTGAAGCAATGGGCGACCTTTCACGCTCCGATTGTTTCCGGGCTGGACTGTGCGGCAGAAGTGCTTGCCCGCGATGCGGATTTTATTGAACAAGCCGCCGCCGGAAAACTTGCAGAACTCGGCAGTAAACTCCCACACCGGACTTCCGTTGATTTCTGGATTGGGTTGCACGAAGCATTGTTAAGCCGGGTTTTGCGGAGTTATCTGGCAAAGATAAGCTCCAGAAATGAAACAGCACTGACTTTTCAGAATGTGGAAAATTTCCGGCAGACTCTGCTGAAACCGGAAAGCAGTGCAAGCAAGATATTCCAGCTGAACAAAGATTTTTCATTCCGCATAACCGGCAGAACAGTTGAACTTCAGCCGGAAAAATCGCCCATCAAAGATAATGGCGTTAAAGAATGGCGTTGGCTCAATGAACCGTCGATCAGTTACGGCAAGTGGCTCGTATCATGCGAAATCCTGCCCGATGCGGTAAAGGGAAACGAGCGGGGAGTATTTTACTTTGACGCAGACCAGCTGCCGCAAAAGTTGTATTGTTCAATTCGTAAGGGCGGCGAAACCATGCAAGTATGGGGCAGCTCATCACCTCGGCGGATCAAGCACTTGCTTGCCGGAGCAGAAAACAAGGAAGACATGCTTTTGATAACCGATGAAAAAACAACCGTCTATCTGCTCGGCGATCTGCGGCGGAGCATCCACGCTCCGGTAACAGAACAAACGCAGAAAACGGCAAAAATAACCGTAACACGCCAATAGTTATTGCAAAAAAAGTTGCAAAAATGCAATATTGATTTAAATTATGATTACGGATTTTTGAGGAATATAAGAAATAGTTATTGTCCTAAATTTTGTGAAAAACATTTATAATTTCCAATGTTGATAACAACATTGCCTACACAATTCATTTTGTTTTGCCAATAGTCCTCCCACGCTTTGGCATTTGTAAACCGTTTTAAT
>SUVS01000078.1 GCA_015061885.1 Lentisphaerota bacterium | reverse complement strand
GCAATATCCAGTGCGAGTTACCTGGCGATTTTTAATTAGAGCGGCGGCATACGCCGCCTTAACCACCGCTGACGCGGTGCCCTCAAACGCCGGGAGCTTCGCTCAACTCCGGTCAGCTTCGCGGAACATTTCCGCTCGGTTTGCCGGAATGTATCCGGCAAACTGCCTTCCCATGCGTTCGCGGGGCTGACCGCCCTTCGCGGCGTACCGCCGCGTGAGCTGTTGGCAAACAACATCAACAGTTTTGCAACAGGCCACTAAAAGGTTTTCCACCTTCGCCAAGGCTACGGCTGTCAACTTTCCCGCCAGAAGGCCGCCGCTAATATTGTGGCGAATATTGCTCCGGCGAATTTGGTTGTCAGCATGGGGAATATCATTTTTTGCGGGCTGTATTTGAAAAATACTGTTTCCGGGGTTATATTATGCGTTTCATATATTTACACAAAATGGGATGGAATTTTTATGGAAACTGTTTATAATGCTCTTATGTATTGCACCGGCTGGCCGCTGGCTCTGGTGCTTATTCTCGGCGGTCTTTACTTTACGGTGCGTACCGGTTTTGTACAGCTGCGGCTGCTTGCCGATGCCGTCCGGGTGGTCAGAGAAAAACCTGCGGTTGCCGGGAGCATTTCTTCGTTTGGTGCATTGATGATCTCTACGGCTTCGCGGGTGGGCACCGGCAATATCATCGGTGTATCCACTGCCATTTGTATCGGCGGAGCAGGGGCGGTCTTCTGGATGTGGCTTACGGCACTTATCGGCGGAGCTTCAGCTTTTGTGGAATCCACGCTCGCCCAAATCTATAAACGCAGAAATCCAGACGGCTCCAGCTACGGCGGACCCGCGTGCTATATTGAAACAGCCTGCCGCAGTAAGTTTCTGGCAGTGATATTTGCTCTGGCGTTGATTTTTACTTATGGTGTCGGATACAATATGCTTGCATCGTACAACTTGCAGAGTTCGTTTGAAAAATTCAGCTTTTATAAGCCTTACTGGTGCTGGATTTTCGGCGGGATCACGGCCGGACTATTTCTGTTTACCATGCTCGGCGGCAGTAAGCGGCTGGTCAGAGTTACCGGGATGCTGGTTCCGGTTATGGGGATCGCGTATGTGATTTTTGCCGTAGCGGTACTGATCATAAATGCCGGAAATCTCCCGGCAATGATCGTGGAAATTTTCCGCAGTGCATTTGATTTCAAGGCGATTTTCGGCGGCTTTTCCGGTTCGGTGCTGATGATGGGGCTCAAACGCGGACTTTACTCCAACGAAGCGGGTATCGGTTCAGCACCCAATGCCGCGGCGGCGGCTTCGGTATCGCACCCGGTCAAACAGGGTCTGGTGCAGATGCTTTCGGTTTTTATTGATACAAATATACTGTGTACGGCTACCGCACTGATGTGTCTTTCCAGCGGGGTGAAGTTCGATAAATCCGTTGCCGGAGCCCCCTATGTCCAGCAGGCGTTGGAAAGTACATTCGGCATGACCGGACCGGTATTTATTGCCGTGGCGATGCTTTTGTTTGCCTTTACCACACTGCTCGGCAACTTTTACTATGTGGAAGTTTGTTTTGCCTATATTTTCGGCAAAATGCCCAACAAACTTACGCTCAATATCATCCGCATCATCGGCGGTGTGCTGATTTTCTTCGGAGCGGCACTGCCGATGGATATAGCATGGGGGATCGCCGATATAGCCCAGTGCATATTGGCATTTATCAACATTCCGGTTTGTGCTGTGATCGGTTCGGCGGCATACGCGGCACTCAAAAATTATGTTGACCAGCGTAAAAAGGGCATAGAACCCAGCTACAATGCCGCAGAAAATTCAGTAAAATACCCCACCGACTTCTGGAAATAAAAACTGTTATTTCAGCTGTTGCATTTGCGGAACTTTGCCGGCGTGGTGTTCAGGTGTTTTTTGAACATGCCGGTGAAGTGCTGCTGGCTGGCAAAGCCGCAGAACAGGGCGATTTCGGCAACAGGTATATTGGTCTGCTTGAGCATATCCTGGGCAACCGTCAGCCGCAACTGCAGCAGATAACTTGAAAAATCAATCCCGCAACTGCTTTTAAACAGATGCGAAAAGCGTGAAGGACTTAAATTTGCCGCCGCTGCGGCATCCCGCAAGGTTACGTTGTTGGTGAGGTTGGCGGCTATGTAATTCAAGGATTTTTCGATGCGTGAATCCGCCGTGTATTCCGGATAACGGTTGTAAAAACGCTCCAGCAGATCTGTCAACAGCAGTTTTACCAGCTCCGGCAGAGTATTTTTCAGATTTTCCCGCCACGGGGTCAACAGCGGTTGCGGCTTTGCCACTGTACTGAACGGCCCGCACAATATACAGCCCAATATGCGGCCCGTCCGGTAAATCGGTATGACCAGTTCACACGCTCCTGCATGGCATTGATGCAGAAACGGTTTGTTGCCGTTACTGTGTAAATGACGGATTATCAAATCTGTATCGTTTTGCTGACACGCTTTAAGGCCGCATTTTTGCTTGGTCTGATCGCAAAAGATATGATGGTGCATGAAACTGTACTTCAACCGCCGTTCGGTCAAACAGAACCCGGTACGCTTCCAGACACAGCAGCTGCCGATCAGATTGCCGATCAGCTGACAGCGGTTGTCAATAGCCAACATCAAATCTTCCATTTTTTTGTATTTTTATATTGTTTTGGTTGATAAACAGCTTGAAAATGTAAAAATATAGCATTGTTTTTGTAGTATTTCAAGATTTTTTTTGATAAATTATATTGGAGCGTATTTTTGAACACATATATTTTATCACTTCAGGAGTAATTATATTATGAAAAAATCAACAACACTTTGTACTGCAAGGAACTGCACATCATTTACCTTGATCGAACTTTTGGTTGTGATCGCTATCATTGCTATTTTAGCGGCGATGTTGCTGCCGGCACTTTCCGCCGCCCGTGAACGGGCCAGAGCTGCCACTTGCACAGCCAATCTCAAACAACTGGGTTTGAATGCCCAGATGTATACCGATCAGAGTAATAATATTCTGCCTGGCATCTATTACCGCTTAAACAATGAACGGGTGGAATGGAGTGTTGTGTTATATGGTGGGACACCCACCAAGTTTGCAAAAACCAACTCTTCGCAGTTAAAGATGTTCACCTGTCCTTCTCATTCAGATAAACTTACAGAAGATCTTGATTACATTTTTCACACCTACGGTATGCTGGTAACTCAAGGTACTATTCCTTCAGAGTGCTATGTACCCTCGCATGTAGTTGCTAAACTTGGCGGGGTAAATATGGGCAGGATCAATGATCCCTCAAGTTACATACTTTACGCCGATTCGGTGGTGCCGGGAACCAGCAAAGGTGCCTGCCGGCTGGTTTTAGGCGATAAAGATCCTCAAACCAGTGACACCGAGCGCACCGGGCACTTCTATACTTTGCACGGCAATGTGGGCAATATTTGCTTTGCCGATGGTTCGGTACGCTCCACTCAAGGCAGCGGCTTGAAAAAATTTGCCGAAATCATGTTTGAAAATTCCAATAACGAGCCTGACCCGGTATATTATATCGACAGCAGCAATACCAAAAAACAAGTTGATTGATTTGAGCGTGATTTTATGAAAAAGTTTTTTTTACTCGCACTTTGCCTTTGCTGCCTGTCGGTTTTTTCCGCGAGTACCACCCTCCCGGTGGGGGAAAATGATTTTAATAATACCGTATTTGCCGGTAAAACACTCAAGGTGTTTGAAAATAATTGGAAATTCTGCAAGGGCGACAACCTTGCCTATGCCCAAGCGATTTTTGATGACTCCCGGTGGCAGAATATAAAAATAAATACGCCCCTGGCTAAAAATAATCAAAGTAAATTTTACTGGTACCGGGTAAAGTTTGAACTTGCCAATGCTCCGGCAAAAGGCTTTTACGAGCTGGATATGGGATATATTTCAGCCGGGGATCAGGTATTTCTCAATGGAGTCAAATGCGGTGAATACGGTTTTTCGCAAGTGGTTAAGCAATCGACTGAACACCGCCGCCGTTACCGTTTTATCAATAATAATATCCTGAAAAAAGGAGTCAATGTATTGGCAGTCCGGGTAAAAAACGGTCATAAATCGGGCATGTACGACGGTATCCCCGTTTTGCGGAAACTTAATGAGCCGCAAATCGTCGGCAGGCTCAACAACCGTTCCGGCGGCAAAGGTGCCGTCCACCGGCATATAAGCTCTGTTGATGCAATCAACGAGTTTTACCCGCAAGACCGCTTGTTTATTGCTCCGCAGCTGACTTTGTGCGGCAGTGTTGAAAAACTTGCCGGAGTATTTGATATAATGATCCGGCAAGAGAATAAAACACTCTTTAAGCAAACCAGAAATCTGGTGCTGGAAAAGGGCAAATGGCTTTTGCCGGAAGTTTGCGAAGTCAAAAATCCCGGCGTGGGCGTTTATCAGATAAAATGCACTTTTTCAGCAGCCAATCAAACCATTTGGCAGCAGCAGAACAACTTTAAGGTAACAGCCAAAACGCCGCTTGCCATAACTGTTGAGCCAAACTTGGCAAAACTTCCGGCGACAGATTTTACGGTAAAAGCCGGCGAATTTTCTTACGGTAATCTCGGCTTGCGTGATATTGACAAAAACTATAGGCTTTTTGATAATTACGATACTCCGGATGCCCGCAGCGGCATTGCCAATGTTTACGGCATCAATAAAAAATATCCCGGCATGGTGTTGCTGCACAGCCATATCAAAAACACTCCAAGTGTAAAAAGTGCGGATTTTATCGACCAGATCGGCTGGAAATATGATGGCTTGACCAATGGCTGGAGTGCCGGGTGGATCCGTCCGGCTGCAAGCAGTAAAATCAGCAATATCAAAACCTTGGAAACTGCCTGGACTTGCAAGAAAATCCGCTTTGAGTATCCAAATCAAACCTTTCTGGATATGACTGTATCCCAGCTTTCTCCGGCATTGCAGATCAGCGGAAATACCAATGAACTTATTTGCTTTGAAAATTTCCGGGAAATCGGCTCCCCGAAAATGCTTTTAAGCGAAAAATCCGGCAAACTTGCTGATTGCGGCAAGTTGGTTACTGCGTTTGAGAAAAACTATCTGGTAATATCGTTCCGCAACGCTCCGGGGTGGAAGGAGTTTGATATACCTTATCTGATGGTTTTTGAAAAACGCCCCCGGCAAGTGGAACTGCTGGCCAACGGCGTAAAGGTGGTTTTTGCTCCGGGCAGGAGCGGTGTGGTGCAGATCATGCCGCTGTATGGGGTAAAACTGCAGGCACAAGACAAATTTTCTGCTGACATGCAGCAGCGGGCAAGATTCTGGTCGCAGGCACTTCTGGCGATGCCGGAAAAAGTCACCCGCACAGTCAAGATCGACTATGCTGCCAACAATATGCTGGTGCGGGATTCTTTCAGTTGTAAAGTCATTAAAGATGATTGGAACACGCCGCCTTTGCACTTGGCTCCGGTACCGCCGTCGCTGATGCTGGCAAGCTCCAGCGGTTTGAAAACAGCCATTTCCCACCCGGTAACTGATTTGGATTACGCCGGGTTGAATGGGCCGTTTTACGCAATAAAAGGTGTTGAGAGTTACACCTTTGTACTTAAAGATGTGGTGCATTTAACCAAAGAGGTGCGTAAAAGCAGAAATCTTAAAAACACTCCGGAAGTTCAAGCCGTAAAAAAAGATTTGCTCAATATTGTTCGCCGCAAGATAATTCCCGAAATTTCAGCTCATCCGTGGCAGCGGCTGGTTGCCAATAAGTCGGGCAAAGCGTGGACTCCGGGGGCTCTGGAAGCGGATTTTACCAATCTTTTGCTGGCAATGGAGTTTCTGCCGGGAAATGTCCAAAAAAGGATAATCAAGGAAGTAACGCAGGAATTTCCGCTCTTTCTGGATCCTGAACTGAAGGCTCTGGAAAAGAAGAGAGGCAAAAAATCTCTTATCAAAGTGAATACTGCTGTTTACAATCCCCTTTCCAACAAATATTTGAATACATCAACCCGGCATGTTGCCGACAATGGTATAGATGGCCCCTGCTGGGAAGCCTTGCGGATCTGTCTGGTGTGGAGTTACGCTTATCGCTGTGGCAACTTTGACTGGCTGGCAAAAGGGTTGCCCGAACTGGAAAAATCTTATAACATGATAGTAAACTCCCACGATTGGGCGTATTCGCTTTGCTGGGACTCTTTTGCCGGGTGCCGCATTGGCAACGGCTTGCAGGAAAGCAGTATTTTCCACGCCGGATTTGCCGCTTACGCCCGGCTTATGCACCAGACGGGCAATACCGCGGAGCGGGATCGGGCGGTTTACTACTCGCTTATACAATTAGTGGGTATGGGCAGCAGCGTTTCGCCTGAAACCATTAAATTTGCCAGAAAAAACCGTCCGGTACTGCCGGATCACCAACTGGCAGGCGAAGTGGATATGCTGGAAGCAAGCTACCCTGACCGCTATTGCGAAATCAATGAACGGGGCGGATTTTTCAGTTGGATCATCTATCCCGCCACGCCCTATTATGACTCGATAATCATGACCCGATTGCCGGAGATCATGCGTCCCTTTAAGGAGCAGTTCAGTACATTCAGTCAAAAGCACTTTTCCGGTAAACGCAACGGCAAGCTGGTTTGCCGCACTCATCCGTTCATATTGGATATATTCTGCTATGTAACGCCCACGCCGCCCTATCCGGTTGCCGAACTCTTTGACATCCGGAAAAATATACGCCGTGACAGTTGGAAGCTCATGGCTGATTACCGGGCGTTTCTGGAATACAACAGCGAAATTTATTACGAAAAATTATGGGTGAAATAATGCAGTACGATGCAGATGTATTAGTTATAGGTGCCGGTCCCGCCGGATTGGGTGCCGCACTTATGAGTGCCCGCTCGGGCATGAAAACTGTGGTCGTTGAAGCCTACGGAGTGCCCGGAGGTATGGCGGTGATTGCCGAAGTTCAGCCTTTTATGGTAAGTTTTCATGCCGGCAGTGAACTGGATGCTCCGGTATATCCGGAGTGGAAAAAAGCCATGCAGAAATATCTTACCCGGGAAGCTGTAGAGCTTATCAATAAAGACCAAGGTTATGCACCGCGCAATATATGCAAAGAAGCCGCGGCTTTGGCGGCTGAAGATCTTTTGCTGGAAGCCGGAGTGGAAATACTCTACCACCACCGGCTGGTGGATGTTTGCATGCAGGGTAATTGCATTGAATCTGTTACTCTGCACTCCAAAAGCGGTATGGAAAAACTCCGTGCCCGCATATATGTGGATTGTACCGGCGACGGCGATCTGGCGGCACTTGCCGGCTGCCGCTTTGATATGGGCGATGAAAACGGTAATTGTCAACCCATGACATTATGTTTTAAGCTGGGCAATGTGCATGTGCCGCATGTGGATAATCCATACGGTTCGCTGAATTTGATCGACCCCGAATGGCGGAGGAATCTCAATGAGCATTACTGCGAAGCGGTGAAAAATGGCAGATTGCATTGTGAACGCGAAGATGTGTTGCTTTTTCCGTTCAAGATCCAGAGCGGCAACATTATTCACTTCAATACCACGCGGGTAGTCAAACATTCCGGAGTTAATGGCAGGGAGCTTTCTGCCGCTGAAATTGAAGCCCGTCGCCAGATGCGTGAACTCTTTTTCTGGTTGCGCAGCGAAATACCCGGCTTTGAAAATGCCGAAATCATCTCTATGGGGGTGCAGATCGGTGTGCGTGAAAGCCGCCGGATCAGGGGTATGTTTACTTTGACTCAAGAGCATTTCAATCATGCCGCCAAATTTCCCGATGCTATCGCCCGCAGTAATTACCATATAGATATTCATTCGCCTGAAGGCAGCGGCACTTACCGGCAGAAAATCGCCGACGGCGAATATTACGAAATACCTTACCGTTGTATAGTTCCTGCTGATTGCAATAATCTGCTCATCGGCGGCAGACCTGTTTCGGCTGATATGGTAATGCACAGCAGTTTGCGGATCATGCCCACGGCAATTTCCATCGGGCAAGCTGCCGGTTGTGCCGCGGCTATGGCAATAAAAGCCGATACAGCACCCAGGGATTTGGACGGCGTTGCTGTACGGAAAGAACTCAAAAAAATGGGTGCACTGCTGTAAAACATTTTTAGAAAAATCCCATAATTTTGCCTAAAAAAATCATTTATAATTTGTTTTTTTGCAAAGCAGTGCTATTTTATATAAATGTTTGTAACATAGACGGAGAGCTGGTCGAGTGGTCGAAGGCGCCGCATTGGAAATGCGGTGTACCGCAAGGTACCGAGGGTTCGAATCCCTCGCTCTCCGCCATTTTTATTTTAAACGAAAAATCACGGCATAAAGCAAAGAACAACTTCACAAGCCAGCTTGCAAGTTGTTCTTTTTTCTTTATACCTGATTCGCTCAA
>SUVS01000019.1 GCA_015061885.1 Lentisphaerota bacterium | reverse complement strand
TATTAAAACGGTTTACAAATGCCAAAGCGTGGGAGGACTATTGGCAAAACAAAATGAATTGTGTAGGCAATGTTGTTATCAACATTGGAAATTATAAATGTTTTTCACAAAATTTAGGACAATAACATTTAATTATACACACAAAAAAAACCTTTGTCAAGGGCTGACAAAGGTTTTTTAACGATTTTTTACAGAAAAAGCATTACTTCAAAGGGCTTTGCCGTGCAGATAGGTTACACCCTCATAGAGCCAGTTGGTGCCGTAAATATCTTTTTTAGCTCCCCACACTTTCATTTCGACATTGCCGGAGTAAAAACCTACATGGCACTGATCCATTTCAGAAGTGCTGTGCTGGTCGCTGCAAGTCCCGCCGCCGTGGCGAAGCCCGATATATGTAGTTATGACATAATCGACGGAGTGGTTGTTCCTTCTGGCATTATCAATAAATACCGGAACCATTGACGGTTCGACCATCATTGACTCATTGATCGGAGTGAACTTCCATTTGCCGCTTGCATCGAGGGCTCCCAACCGGGAATTGAAAGCATATTGGGTATAAGTAAAGCCATCGGCAGTATCCGCCAGAAAACCTATCGGTTCCGCCGGACAGCGGAACGCCTGCCAGTTAAGACTGTCGTGATTACCGCGGCTTGTAACTTCATTACCGTAAATATATGTACGAATGGGCTTTCCCCACCAGGATGCAGAGTCAGTGGTCAAGGCTGAAGGTCGCACCCAGCCTCCGCAGTCGGCGGCATACTGCTGCTGTGCCAGCGTAAGCTGTTTCAGATTCGCAATACAAGCCGCACTTTTAGCCCGGAGCCGTGCCGCCGAAAGTGCCGGCAGAAGCATCGCCGCAAGGATGGCGATAATTGCAATTACGACGAGGAGTTCTATGAGAGTAAAGCATGTATGCTTTACTCTCCCATGGGAGAGTTTTCCGTCAGTCATTATAAATACCCTTTATATTTAAAATCAGGTTATAGAACGCATTTAAATTATACACACAAAAAAAGTTTTGTCAAGGGCTTACAAGTTTTTTTTAACAAAAAAAACGCATACGGTTCGCCTTCGTTGCACTCCGGCGTAGCAAGCGGGCAGTAGGGTGCGTGGCGGCATAACGGTGGATAACGGAGTTTGTATTGCCGCCCAATGCTGTGGCGGGCTTGGCCCGCCTCCCATATTTTCCCATACCCTCTCATGCCCTCCCATATCCATCGTGCGGCACACTGGTGTTTGTCTTGACTCAATCGTCGTGGATCGCGGCGTTGGCGGCGAGGACTTCTTCGAGTTTTTCCATTGCCTTTTCCCAGTCGGCGGTTGCTTTGTCGAGTTTTTCCTGCACAATGGCTGATTCACGCATCAGATCGCCGAAATCCGCCCCCGGCGGTTCAGCCAGTCTGGCGAGCAGTTCCTGCTGACGGGTATCGAGTTTTTCCACCTTTTTTTCCAGATCGGCAACCTGCTTTTCGGCGGCTTTTCTTTCGGCGGAAAGTGCCTGCCGCTGACGGGCACGCTCCTGACGGCGGGCTTTAGCGTTGGAGTCGGATTTCTCCTGAACTTTTACTTCCGTTGGTTCATTGGCGGCATTTTCGGCGGCGGTTTTTTCCAGAAAATAGTCATAATTGCCGTAATACTTTTTCACGCCGTATTCCCGCATAGCGATAATGGTAGTTGCCACATTGCGTACAAATTCAATATCGTGACTGACCAGACATACCGTTCCTTTATAATTTTGCAGAACCTCCTGCAGAATTTCCCGACCCGCAATATCCAGATGGGTGGTCGGTTCGTCCAGAATCAGCAAGTTGGGCGGATTTACAAAAATACGGGCAAAACACAGACGGATCTTCTCGCCCCCGGACAAGACCGAACAGGGTTTGTACGCATTGTCGCCGGGAAAGCCGAAACTCCCCAGCACCGCCGGTATGTTGTTTTGCGGAAAATTGGGTGCGGCGGCGGACTTTACTGTATCGTAAACGGTGTTTTCCATAACCAGCAGGTCGGCAAACTCCTGTGCCAGATACCCCGGTACGATGTGATGACCGAGTACCACTCTGCCATTCTGCGGTTTGAGCTTGCCGATCAACAGCTTGAGCAAAGTGGTCTTACCCATGCCGTTGTAACCGACAAAAGCAAGTTTATCTCCGGCGGTGATCTCCATATTCAGATCTCTGAAAATCTCCCGGTTGGAGTTTTCGTAACCGAATGTGAGATTTTCGATCCGGGCGGCTTCCGCTCCGGATGCCGGCGGAACTGGCAGCCGCAAAGTTCCTTTTACTGCCAGATCGTCCATCGTTTCCACATCTTCCATGCGGTCGAGGGCTTTCTGCATACTTTTAGCCAGTGCGGCTTTGGTGCTTTTTGCCCGGAAACGGTCGATCGTCCGCTGCATCTGCTCTTTTTTGCGGGTCTGATTCTGATATTGGGCATCGAGCATGGCGGCACGGCTGGCACGCTCGCGGCGGTAGTAGTCATAATTACCGGCGTAGCGGGTAACAGCACCTTTGTTGACTTCCAGCGTAACATTGGTCAAACGGTTCAGCAGAAAGCGGTCGTGCGAAATAAGCATAAGAGTGCCCGAATAACTTTTCAGGAAACGGCACAGCCATTCCACAGCCGGTATATCCAGATAGTTCGATGGTTCGTCCAGCAGCAGTGCATCAGGCCGTGCGATCAACACCCTTGCCAGAGCCGAACGCATCCGCCAACCGCCGGAAAAACTTTTCAAAGGCTTGGTAAAATCAGCAGTTTTGAAGCCAAGACCGCTTAAAGCAGCTTCGGCTTCGCTTTTGATCCGGTAGCCGCCGAGATGCTCAAAGGTGCTTTGCAATTCGCCGTGTTTGCGGAGAAGTTTTTCGTCGGCATTATCCGGGTTTTCAGCTAAAATATGTTCAATTTCTTTAAGTTCGGCGGCGGCGGATCGCAGTTCCGGCAGAGCATCGGCAGTATATTCCACCAGCGGGGTATCCAGATCGTTGGTTTCCAGATTCTGCCGCAGACAGCCGATACGCAGGTTTTTGGGGAAATTTATACTGCCGGAATCAGCTTCCAGCTCGCCGGTAATTATAGAAAAAAGCGTGGTTTTACCGGCACCGTTGGCTCCGACAACGCCCACCCGGTCGCCGGAATTGATCCGGAAACTGACATTGTCGAGCAATGTCTGTTCGCCGTAACTTTTGCAAATATTGATAAAATCTATCATAAAACCTTCCTGATGTTCATCCATTAAGATACACTTCCGCAGAGCTTTTGTCAAGTCCCGGAAAGCCTTTTAAGGGCAGCTGACAGCCGTATTTGCCGTTAAGTAACGGAAAATGAGCAAAAAATGTGAAAAAATAGTATTTTAAATCAAGCAAAAATGCATACTTGGTGTATATTGTAGAAAATTTTCTTTTTGAACTGTAAATAAACAAAGATTTTCGGAGGTTTTACCATGCAGGTACCGTTGCTCGATCTCGTTCCCCAGTACAAGGCACTCAAAAGCGAATTTATGAAGGTCATGGAGGAAGTTTGCGATTCCCAGCGTTTCATCCTCGGCGGCAAAGTCGAGGAATTTGAAAAGGCTGCCGCGGAATACTGTCAGACACCCGACAGTATCGGTGTTACCAGCGGTTCCGATGCCCTTATCATTGCGTTGATGGAAGCCAATATCGGTGCCGGTGATGAAGTTATTACTTCCACTTTCACCTTTTTTGCCACTGCCGGTGCGATCGTCCGCGTGGGGGCCACCCCCGTTTTCTGCGATATTGACCCGGTAACATTCAACATTGATGTTGATAAAGCGGCAGAAAAAGTTACCGCCAAAACCAAAGCGATCATTCCGGTGCATCTGTTCGGTCAGGCCGCAGATATGGATAAAGTCATGGCTCTGGCTGAAAAACACAACCTGATCGTTATCGAAGACGCCTGTCAGGCGATCGGTGCCGAATACAAAGGCAAGAGAGTCGGTTCCATCGGCAACTTCGGCTGTTTCAGCTTCTTCCCCAGCAAGAACCTCGGATGCTTCGGCGACGGCGGACTGGTTTCGGTGCGTTGTCCGGAACGGGCAAAGCGTCTGCGTATGCTCCGCAATCATGGTCAGGGCGGTACTTATGTGCATAATATGGTCGGCGGCAACTTCCGTCTGGATGCTTTGCAGGCGGCAGTGCTTTCGGTAAAACTGCCCTATCTCGACGGCTGGAGCGAAGCCCGCCAGAAGAACGCCGCCGAATACGACAAACTTTTTGCCGAAGCCGGTCTGGCAGGCAAGATCGTTACCCCGAAAGCCGCCGATTACGCTACCAGACACATCTACAACCAGTACAGCATTCTGGTCAAAGACGGCAAGCGTGATGCACTGAAGGCTTATCTGCAGGAAAAATCCATCGGCTGTGCCGTTTACTACCCCCTGTGTTTGCACTTGCAGGAATGTTTCAAAGCTCTCGGCGGCAAAGCCGGTGATTGCCCGGTTGCCGAAGCCATCTCGCAGGAAATCCTGGCTATTCCGATCTATCCGGAATCCACGACTGAAATGCGTGAATATGTGGTCAACACGATCAAGGAATTTTTCGCCTGATTTCCATTGAAACACTTTTATCGGGAGCTTGACTGTGGCAGTAGGATACCGTCCGCTTAAAGAAGTGGAAAAAGAAAAATTTGATATGCGTGTGTATTTCCGTTTGCTCGGCTACACCCGCAAATACTGGAAACGCCTGACCGTAGGGCTGATTGCCGGTTTTATGGTCGGCGGTTCACTGCTGGCGGGGTTGCTGCTGCTGCCGGATATGGTCGAATCCATAAATCCGGAACAAAGCAATACGATCAAGATTTCAGCCGGTGCCGGACGGGTTCTGCAAGCAGTGGAAAATGATCCGGCATGGGCAAAAGCAAGCCAGGAGGATAAATTGCGGGCGATCGAACTGGCGTTGGATCCCTCCAAAGGCACTGCCGACCCCAAGCTGATGAAAATGCTTGAGCAGTTACGCAGTTATGCCAAGAAGCTCAATCTGCCGCTGATCGTCGGCGATCATGACCTGACGATCACCTATCCCAGCAGAGTAAGTGTACCGCTGATCCGTAAAGACGGCAAACTCACCTGGCAGGTATTTGCGATCTACGCACTGCTTTTTATCGCCGCATGGGTGGTGAAAAATATCGCCAGTTACATCAACCACTACTGTCTGCGTTGGGTGGGTACCAAAGTGGTTGCCGACATGCGAGAAGAAATATTCAACAAACTGACCAAACAATCGCTGGCATACTATGGCAAAACCGACATCGGCAATCTGATTTCCCGCTGTACAGCAGATACGGCTTCGATTGAAAATGCCGTGGCGGATTCCATATCAGATGTGACCCGCTGTCCGGTGGAAATCGCCGCCTGTTTTACCGCCATGATCATGATAAGCATGGAATACGGCAATTACATGTCGCTGGTAATATTGCTGCTGGGTCTGCCGCTGTTGATACTGCCGCTGATGATAATCAGCCGGAGGATCCGCAAACTCTACCGCAACAGTTTTATGAAAATTGCCGATGTGGTAACGCGTATGCACGAAGTCTTTACCGGCATACTGGTCGTAAAGGCTTACAATATGGAAGAAGCCGAACAGGAAAAATTCCATCAGGAAAACCGCAGATACACCCGCACCATGATCCGGGCATTGCGTTTGCAGCTGTTGATGGAACCGGTTATGGAAACAGTAACGATCGGCGGGGCGTTGGCATTTCTGATCTACGCTTACAGCAACGGAGTTACCATCACCCAGCTGTCGGCACTCATGGCACCGGCAGTGCTGGCATACCAGCCGATCAAAAAGGGAGCCAAACTCTTCACCTCGCTGCAGCGGAGCATGGCAGGAGCCGACCGCTGTTTTGAAATTATTGATACCAACACCGGTCTGCCGGAAAACCCCGATGGGGTCAAACTTACCAGTTTTGAAAAATCCATTGAGTTCAAAGATGTGGTATTCGGTTACGATCAGCGTAATATTATTGACGGGATCAGTTTTTCCATTCCCAAAGGTTCGCTGGTCGCAGTAGTCGGTTCAACCGGTTCGGGCAAAACAACTCTTGCCAATCTGATCGCCCGTTTCTACGATGTGCGTTCCGGCTCCATTACCATCGACGGGGTGGATTTGCGTGATTGCGATGTAAAAACCCTGCGGCGGCTGATCGGTATCGTCAATCAGGATCCGCTGCTGTTCAACACGACTATTGCGGAAAATATCGCTTACGGTTGTCCGGATAAGACCATGGATGACATTGTAAAAGCCGCCAGAGAAGCCAATGCCGAAAACTTTATCACCGACGGCAGACATCCGGAAGGCTACGAAACTATTGTCGGCGAAAAAGGTTTCCTGCTTTCCGGCGGCGAAAAACAGCGTGTTTCCATCGCCCGTGCCATATTGAAGAATCCGCCGATACTGATTCTTGACGAAGCCACCAGTGCATTGGATACAGTTACCGAAAAACTCGTGCAGACGGCGTTGAATCAGGTAATGAAAGACCGTACTGTTTTTGCCATTGCCCACCGTTTGAGTACGATCAAAAATGCCGACAAGATCATTGTACTGGATCAGGGACATATTGTTGAACAGGGTACTCATGTAGAACTGCTTGCCGCCAACGGCATTTACAAGAAACTGCACGATACACAGTTCGACAAAAGCGATGCGTGATATTACCGATATTGGACTTGAAACATCTTATACCGGAAAGGTTACACTTTATGCAAGTGGCAGATTTTCTGAAAAAATTACCGCTTTCTGAATATACAATACATTTTATCGGCATTGGCGGGATCGGCATGTCAGCATTGGCAGAGATCCTCTGCGAAGGCGGTTTCAAAGTCAGCGGCAGCGATGCGGAATACAACAGCAACTGCCGTTACCTTGCCGGAATGGGTGTAAATATTGCCCCGGCGGGCCACCGCGAAGAAAATATCCCCGCCGACGGCTGTGCGGCGGCAATCATGACTTCTGCCGCTCAACAGAACAATCCCGAAGCGGTCAAATTACTGCGTGATAATATCATTACCTGGGGCCGCGGGGAATTTCTGGGTGAACTTTGCCGCTGCTATAAAAGAACGGTCATGGTTGCCGGTTCGCACGGCAAGAGTTCGACTTCCGCCATGCTGGGGTGGATATTGCGTAAACTTGGCAATGATGCCGGTCTGGTTATCGGAGCCAGATACAACAGCAGCGAACGCAACGCCCGTCTGGGCAGCGGCGATATACTTGTCGGAGAAGCCGACGAAAGCGATAACACTCATGCACTGCTTTCCGGCGAATTGGCACTGGTAACGAATATAGACGGCGATCACGCATGGAGCAAAGAGGCGGTTGCCGAACAGGAGCAGAAGTTCCGTATTTTTGGTGCGAATTTCCGTAAAACGCTTTACCTTGCCTCCGAAAACTGCCGCCGGATATTTGCAAATTGTCCCAATGCAGAACCGGTCAGTGAAGAAAAATTTAAATATATGGATTCACTGGTTCCCGGTAATATGCTGGGTTTTGAACGCACTAATGCGGTGCTGGCACTGACGGGAGCTGAATATCTGGGCTTTGATCCGGTAATGGCGGCGGAAGCGTTGAAAAGTTATCCGGGCATCCGGCGTCGGCAGACAGTTATCATGGTGTCGCCGGATAACTGCATAACGGTGCTGGAAGATTACGCACATCACCCGCACGAACTTGCCTGTTCGCTGGAAGTGATCAGATTGCGTTATCCGGCACACAAATTGACGGTGGTCTTTCAGCCGCACCGCTACCGGCGGCTTTTGCGTTACTTTGACGACTTTGTCCGCATCTTGAGCGATAAGACTTTGAGCGTTAAAGTTCTGCCGGTATTCTGTGCGTGGGAACAACTGCTGATCGACGGCAGAGAAAGTGCCGATCTGGTTGCGGCAATCAATGCCGCCGGGGGCAAGGCAGAGCTTTTGAGTCTTGATGCTCCGGAACGGAGTGCAGAAACATTGCTCAAAGAGTGTCCGGCAACGGAACAGACATTGATCGCTTTGATCGGGGCTGGCGATATTGACCGGCTGACAAAGTGTTTTCAATGCAAAAGTGAAGAATAAAACAGGAGGGGTTTTATATGAGTGATTTTAATGAATTGCCGGGGGGCAATGAAACAATTTTGATAGTCGATGACCACGAAACTATCTGGGATTTTCTGATCGAAGCATTGCAGGATCTGGGCTATTCGGTTCTGCTGGCGGAAAACGGTCTGGATGCCGTGGAAATATATAAGGAAAATCCCGGAAGCGTGGATTTGGTGCTGTTGGATATGATCATGCCCAAATGCGGCGGGCATCAGGCTTTTTATCAAATCAGGCAATTGGATCCGCAGGCAAAAATACTGCTTTCCAGCGGATATGTGTCAGAAAATGAAGTGCAGGATCTGCTGCGTCAGGGGGCGTGCGGTTTTCTTTCCAAGCCGCACCGCATAGCAACAGTGGCACAAGCCATCCGGGATGCGTTGGATGGCAAGAATACGCAGCTGTAAAAAGTTGTGGGAGCAATATTGATGAATATTGGTACACTTTTCCGGGCAAAAGCTGTAAAAAATGTATTTGGCGGCGATGCCATAACCCGTGTCGCCGGTGAAGTGGTGTTTGTGCCGGGAGTGCTTGCCGGAGAGGAATTCGTCGGCAGAATAACTAAAGTGAACAAGGATTACGCCCGGGCGGAAGCAGTGGAAATCACCCGCCGTTCGGAAGAGCGTATAGAAAATTTCTGTTCCGGTGCCGGCCGCTGCCCCGGCTGTGCGTATGCGTTTTGCTCGCACGCCGCTGAACAGCAGAGCAAACTGCGGCAGCTGCAGGATTTTCTGAAGCCGCTGGGCGTGGAAAAAGAGCTGGTGCAGGGCTGTAAACTTGACGAAGCACCGGAAGAATATTACCGCAATAAGATCCGTTTGACCATGCGTAAAGCCGGTGGCGAAGCCCAGCTGGGGTATGTTTTTCCTGACGGCAAAATGTATCCCTTGAGCCACTGCCGTCTGGCAAGCCGTGCGATCAACGAAAAATTAGCATCCTTATTGCAGGACCCGGGGTTTGTACCTTCATTGCATGACCGTATGACCATTACTTTCCGCGAAAGTGCCGATGGCGTAACGATTTTCCGCAACAGTCCGGGCAAAAACGCTCCGCTGTTGCGGGAAACGGTTTCCGGTAAAGATTTTTATGTGCCGCAGGATGGATTTTTTCAGGTCAACAAGCATGGTTTGGAAGTGCTTATGGAGTTGGTGAAAGATGTGTTGACTGCTGAAAAGTGCCGATATTTTATAGATGCGTATGCCGGGAGCGGGCTTTTCGGCTGTGCGGCGGCAGAAGCCAAAGTGCCTTATATCGTCGGAGTGGAAGAAAATGAACTTTCAGCAGCGACCGCCAAACTCAACTGGAAGAATTTCGGAGCCGGAAACTTTGATTTCCACACCGGCGATGCCGCCGTGATATTGCCGGAAATATTGAAAAACGCTCCTGCCGATGCAGTGGCGGTCTTTGACCCGCCCCGCGGCGGAATGGATGGCAGGGCGATCCGGACTTTGCAAATGAGTCCGCTGAAAAAACTCATTTACATATCCTGCCATCCGGCAACGCTGGTGCGGGATCTGGAACGGTTGCAGCGGGGAGGATTTTCGATTGCCGCTGTCCGCATGATAGATATGTTTCCACGCAGTGTACATTTTGAAACCTTTGTGCAGTTAAAGAGATAGCATCATGTCCGGTAAAGCTGAACAATCGCGTACAGCCATAAAATCCAAGAGCAGCGACAATGCCGGGCACCGCAGCCGCGTGCGTCAGCGTTTTATTATGAACGGCTTTGCCGGTATGCTCAAATACGAAGTATTGGAAGCAATGCTGATGCTGGCATTACCGCGGAAAGATGTCAAGCCGCTGGCAAAACAGCTCCTCAAGCGTTACTCAACTGTAATGGGAGTTATCAGTCAGGGGCAGAGAGAACTGGAAAAATTTCCCGGACTCGGCGAAACATCTGCCGCCTCACTGCGGATATTCTTTGAATGTATGCGGTATTGTCTGTCCGAAAAGTGTGCGGAACGCCAACTGCTGGCAACCACCGAAGATCTGCGTAATTTTGTGCGAATGAAACTGGGCGTCCACCGGCACGAATGTTGTATGGTCGTGCTTTTGAACTCACGCAATTATCTGGTGCATTATCAGATAGTTGCCGAAGGCACTGTTGACAGTGTATTAAGTTACTCCCGCAACACTATAGAATTGGCGTTGACAATGGGAGCAAGCAAAATGCTGTTGGTGCATAATCACCCGTCGGGGGTATGCAATCCCTCCCGGGAAGATATAAACGCCACTAAAAAATACGGTCAGATATTGGCAGCGATAGGTATTGAACTGCTGGATCATCTGATCGTTACCGCTTCGGAGTGTTTCAGCTTTGTAGATAATGGAATGTTTTTAAACCGTTCACTCGAAGAGGACCTCTATGACTGACAATATATCCGGCGAACAGCGTGCGGCTATGATCGGCGAAGTAATCATCTCTGCCCGTCAGGTGGAGAGCCGCCTGCACGAACTTTGCGGCAATACCGAAGTTACCGGCATACATGCCCTGACCGAACTGCTCTCCGGCAGATTGCCTGAAGAAATCAAGCGTCAACTGCATTTTATTGCCGCAGTTCGCAACAGTGCGGCTCATGAGGCGGATTTTATTCAGAGTGCCGAAGATTTTCAGCGTTTCCGGCAGTGTTGCCAAAACACGCTTGAAACACTGCAGCGGCTCTTTCCGGAAACACCCCAAGTCCAAGACAATGCCGCCGGGAACATGCTGGATGTAGCGGTGGAACGCGAGCTGTTTGCCGCGTTGACCGGCAAAGTGGCAAAGCTGGGGTATATACCTCTGGCGGGCAATATTTATTTGCTTTATATATTGCTTTATACGGTTTTTCAGCAGGGATTTATGCTGTTGCTTGCGGGGTTGTATTGCTGTTCGGCGGTATTGGGGATCAAAGGCTGGCAATCATCGGCAGACCGGGGTTTGCTTTATGTAGCGGCGGGGGCGATGCTGTTTGCATATATTGCTACAACATTTTTAAGTTTTTACGCTCCGGTCAAAAAGCTGCCGAAAGTTATCGGTATATTGCCGGGAGTGAACATTATTTATCTGCTGATACGCTTTTTGCGTGATCTTAAATGGGGGCGTTTTCTGACCTCATTGCTGGGTTTGGCGGCTCTGACCGGCTCGATAGTGCTTTTCTGCCGTAACACTTATAACTATGCGGTCGCGTTGCTGATCCTCAACTTTATTACCGGTATAATTGCCGCAATAATATGGGGGAGAAAAAGTGAAAAATAAACACCGCCGGATGGAATTACTCGCCCCTGCCGGTAATCTGGAAACCGCCGTTGCCGCCCTGGTTGCCGGAGCCGATGCCGTCTATCTGGGATTGGGAAAATTCAATGCCCGCAGCCGGGCGGAAAATTTCCAATACCGCGATCTGGCACGATTGCTGGAATTTGCCCACAGCAACGGTCAAAAGGTCTATATAACGCTCAACACCCTGATAAAAGAGAGCGAATTACCCGATTTGCTGTTGATTTTAAGCGAAATAAGCAAGCTGATGCCCGATGCCGTTATTGTGCAGGATCTGGGCGTACTTTATATCATCCGTCGGTATTTCCCGCAACTTACGGTACACGCCTCCACCCAGATGAATATACATAATTCTGCGGGGATAAAACTTTTGGAGAAACTGGGCGTCAAACGCGTTATCCTTGAACGGCAGATCACGCTGGATGAATTGAAAAAGATCGCCGCCGCGACGACTATGGAACTGGAGGTTTTTATTCACGGCTCGTTGTGTATAAGTCTTTCCGGACGGTGTCTGCTTTCCAACTACGCCGAAAATGCCTCGGGCAACCGCGGCATGTGCCGTCAGCTCTGCCGGAGAAATTACCGTTTTGATGTTAATTCGCCGCTGAAAGCCGCACTTTCGCCGATGGATATGCAGTGTATGGAGTTGTTGCCGGAGCTGGAAAAACTCAATATAGCTTCGCTGAAGATCGAAGGCCGGTTACGCGGCCCTGATTATGTAGTGCCGGTGGTCAAAGCCTACCGCAAAGCGTTGGATGAACTGCCGGAAATATCTCCGGAATCATTCAATATGATCCGCCGCACGATCAGCCGTCCGGCGGCAACTGGCGGTTATCCGGGGTTCGGCAAGTGGCTTCAAGACGAGCCGCAGGCGGTTTTCGGCTGTAATTGCGGAACAATAAAAGCGGTCAACGCCAATGGTATAACTGTTATGCTGACCAAGCGTATCCATCTGGGCGACAAGTTGCGGATAGTTGACCGCAACAACGCCAGTCTGGCCGGGTTTGAGCTTACTGAAATCGTCAAAGATAATCATAAAGTAACTGCCGCCAATGGTGGAAGCACCGTTTTTATTCCCGGCAAATTCCCTTATCTTGACGGTATAAATCACCTTTACAAGATCGGCGAAAACGGCTATGACTGCAAACGCCTTGCCGCCAATCTGCCGGAAGGCAGGAAACATATACCGCTGGAGATCGTACTTGATGCGGAGGGGTTGCATGTAAGCTGTAAAGAGCTGCCGGAGTTTGAATTTCACAGCGAAAACTTTGCCCCGGCTCAAAAATGCGGTGTTACAGTTGAAGATTTGCAAAGTGTATTCAATACCCAATTTGAGCAATATTGCGGCAAGGTGCAGTCGGTAAATATCAGCGGCAGCTGGTTTATCCCCAAAAGCGTACTGAAAAATCTGCGGCGGGAATTCTTCAATGCCATGCTGCCCCGGCTCCGGCAATTGGAAAAACAGCCCGACAGCGGTCAGAAAGCCCTGTTGCGGTTTCAAAGCGAATACCGCAGGCAGGAAGCGGCATCAGCAACCGCAGAACTGCCGGAAAACACTTTGCATATACCCGGATTCATTGCGGAAAATGATTTGGCTTTCTGGCGTAAACGCATAAGGTCTGCCGCACAGCAGGGCGTAAAAGATTTTGCCGTGGGCAATCTGCACGGCATTATGCTTTTGAAAGATGAACTCAAAGCTCTGGAAAAAATCAATATATATGCCGTGTATCCCTTACCGGCGGCAAATTCGCAAGCGGTCAAACTTTTGCAGTTATTGCAAGTTGCGGCGGTCATGCCGTGGGTGGAACTGCCGCAGGCGGAACGGAACAACCTTGCCGGGAAAAGTCCGCTTGCCATGCTGGAACTGCCGGAAGATTGCGAATTGCTGGCAACCAGAGTGCCGCTGAAATTTTCAAAACTGCTGGATAAACACCAGCAAGCCTACAAAGTCGTTTACGATGCCGGAGAAAAACTTTACAAACTTTACGGCGAAACTCCGGCCGTAAAAAAGTTTTCCGAAGCTGAAGTGTATTGATTTTCCGGCATTGACCGTCGGGTTTTTATTTGCAGTTTTTAAGTTTATTGGCAAGATTGCTCATCCGCACGGTCACTTTTGCCAATGCTTCGGCAAAAACCTCTACCGAACCGATACAGCAAAGTTTATTTTCGGCACGGGTCATGGCGGTATAGACCATTTCGCGGGTCATCAGTTCGGTGGCTTTTTCGGGCATGATAAAAATTGTTTCGCTGAATCCCGACCCCTGCGACTTATGCACTGTCATGGCAAATGCCGCTTCGTGTTCGGGCAGATCGCTGATATTGTAGGCGTGATCTTTTCCGGCAAAAAATACCTTGACATGACCGTTTGCATCTTTGCCGACCAAACCTATATCGCCATTGACCAGACCAATACGGTAATCGTTTCGCTTTATCAGCAATATGTTGCCGGGTATGTACATATTGTCAAGATTCAAGATCTTCATTGCCAAAAGATTAAGGTTGTTGAGCCCGCGTAATCCCTCATACGCCGGACAGAGTATTTTCAGTTTGTCCATCAACTCAAAGGCTTGGTTGCGGTCATCGGCATTGCCGCTTGCCGCCAGACGGGGCAGATCGGCAAAAGTTTCGCCGCCGGCAAGCCGCGGTTCGGAAAATTTTTGAGTCAGAAATACTTTCAGGTCTTTGGCATCCAGATCTTTGAATTCAAATTCATCTTTACTGCTGTCGGCAATGTATTTGGCCACTGCCGATACATCTTGCGAATTGCTGTTCAAATTCCGGATAAGTGTTGCAACTTCGCCCAGCATCTTTGCACTTCTGGCAAAGCGGTGATTTTCTTTAAGCTCCACTAACGCTCCGGTGAGGGGGCTTTTTTTCAGCGTATCAATTCCGGGTGTCGGAACCTGCCAGGTGGTTTGCCGGTAAAATATGGCGGCGGCATCGGCATCCAGATGATTGGGATCTGCTCCATCGCAAATATCTGCCATCACCGCTCCGGCTTCCACGCTGGCAAGCTGATAACGGTCGCCGGCAAGGATCAGCGAGGCATCCGGCGACAATGCTTCCAGCGTCCGTGCCATAAGGTCTTGCGATACCATGGAACACTCGTCGATCAGCAATACATCGCAGTTAAGATAATTTTGGCTGTTGTAAACAAATTCCCGTGAGTCGGAGCGGGTACCCAGCAGGGAGTGGATGGTGGAACTTTCCAGCGAAAAGAGTTTTTCCTTTATATTTTCTGCCGACGCAAGTTTGGCAATGTTGCTTTGCAGTGATTGCGAAAGACGCACCGCGGCTTTTGCCGTGGGGGCCGCAAGGCGGATACGCAAATCATTGTTCTGTTCAAGCATGCTTGCCAATATGGCGGCGGCAACCGTGGTTTTGCCAGTGCCGGGGCCGCCGGAAAGCACCAGGAGTTTACGCCGCATGGCAGCCATTACCGCCAGCTGCTGATAATCAACCTCCGGATGTTCCTCTGCTGTCGGAAAAAACTCTATAAGGTTATTGATATACCCGGCCGGCAGTTCCGGCACTTCGCGGAAGGAATTTGCCCGGTCGAGCAGATTGTTCAATATTGATTGCTCAAAGCTCCATTGCCTTTGAAGATAACAACAGGCTTCTTCATCTATTATCAGCAGGGCGGAACTTTTTTCTTTATCGCCGGAGTTGAAAAACGCAGTTGCCCTGTTGGTTCTTTCCGGGTGCAGTGCCAGCAGAAAACTGTTCAGCTCCGGCAGGGTGAGTTTATCGTCAGGATCAGTTACCGAAACGAGAGTTTTACCGGCATATTCAGGCAATTTGCAGCAAACATGCTTATCCACCGAACACTGTACCGCTAAAACCATTGCCAGATAGAGTTCCGGAGAATCCGATTGGGTGTTGCGAAGCACAAAATCGCCCATCACTTGAGCCGCCTGTCCGAAAAGGTTACTTTGCCGTACAAAGCGGCAGATATTTTCAAGATCATACTTTTCCGGCATGACTCACTCTCCTTTTCCGCAAGTTATAACATCTGCCAATGAGCGTACAAAACGGTATGGCACATGGGCCTCAAAGACGCCGCCGGGGTTTTCCAGCATCATGCCGCGCAGAAAGATGTAATATACGCCGCCGACATATTCGTTGTAAAGAGTTTCATCGACTTTTTTCTGCAAACGCTGTTCAAGGTATTTGAGCAGTGCCGCCAGATAGCAGAGATATTGCAGCGGATATAACTTTTTGAACATGTGTTGTTTGAGCTTGTTGCCGTAAAATGATTCCGCCAGCGAACCCAAAGCGTTGGATTTCCAGTCAACGATATACAATTTGTTGTTGTATTCAAAGACCATATCTATAAATCCGGTGAAAAATCCCCGGTGCATATTGAGAAAACCCGTGGGGATGATACTTGGACCGAATTCAGCTGCCACATATTCATTGACTGCACAAGTTATGCTGTCAAAGGTAAAACCTTGCGGTGAAGAAAGCAGAAATTCCAGCTCGGTCAAACGGCGGTCAGCGGTCAGTTCTTTGAGTTTCATGCCGCACGGCAGCTGATATTCCAATAAATTCCGGAACATTTCTGCTGATGCTTTAAGGTGTGCCGGATCATTGAAGCCGTAATTGGTCATGATATTTTTTAGCAAATACCCGTCAACGCCCTGCGTAAAGTCAGTGTTTTCCAATATTTCGTGCCACGCATTGCCGATGGCGGCACCGGGAGGGACTGACCAGATGCCGCCGGAAAGTTTGTCGGATTTTTCCTTTTCCGGCAAGAGTATAAGCTCGTTGTTTTCTTCGTCGCCGCTGTCCCGGTCGGTGAATTCTTTATCTGATTCAACATCGGTTTTGTGTCCGAGTTCATTCAACGCTGAATAACTGATAATATAGCGTCTGCCGGCTGGTGCTTCAACCGTTTCCGGTTCAATAATATCGGCATCAAGCGGCGGCTGATAGGCTGTCGGCGTGAAGTCGTCAAACAGCATCTTCTGCTGTAAAGCTCCCGGTATATTCATATCGCCGTCGGCGAATGGAATATCTCCACAGATAAAACTTCTGCGGACTGTATCGCCTGGGATGGTATCCTGTCGGGAAAAGAGCCAGGTCAGCGGCATGGAGCGTTCCATATTCCGGCTTTTGTTCCAGTTTATACGGCAGAAATAACATGCTCTGGTCACTGCCACATATACAAGCCGCATCAATTCCTGCATATCTTCGATACCGGCAGTGATTTCGGCATTTTTATCAAGTTTATCCACATTACAGCAAAGTTCGCCGTTGCAATGGTACGAACTCAAAGAGCTGTTTCCCAACGCCCGGCGGGAGGAGAGGTCGATCAGAAAAACCACCGGGAACTGCAAGCCTTTGGATTTGTGGATCGTCATCAGATGAACCGCTGAACGGTCAGACTCCAGCATTTCCATTTCGTCCGAAGAACCGGCGGCGATTTTTTCCTGCAAAAATTTCAATACTCCGCGCGGCGGCAGTTTGTTGGCAAGTTCTGCACCGGCAAGCAAATCGCCCATTTGGATATAGTTGCTCAAGGCCCGGTCGCCGCCGGCAACACAAGTCAGTCTTTCTTTGAGCGAATAGAGTTTTATAAATGTTGCCATAAACACCGCGGTGCCGCGTTCATACCAGCACTCGGCAAGATTGATAAAATCCATTCGCCATGCCAGCATTTTTTCTGCGGTATCGGGGTTTTCAACATCCAGTTCAGGAAGCGTTACACCGCAGATTTCTGTCAGCAGTGCATCACGCACCATCAATGAATCTGCATTATTCAGCACTGCCTGCATAAATTTGGCCAGCTCTATGGCCTCGTCGGAGCCCCACAGGCCGCCCTGACGCTCGCCGATGACCGGGATGTTGTATTTGGCCAGATACTTACGGAACATGTCAAGGTGTTTGTTTTTTTCGGTAAGCACTGCTATATCGCCCGGAGTTATCTTGCGATACGAATCATTGCCGTCGGGTATAGTGAATTTACCGCAGCTTATCATACGGCAGATTTCGTCTGCACTACGCTCAAAAATATCTTCCAAACGGCAGTTGCTGTAGTATTGTGCCGAGAGCGGGAACTGCATTTCTTCGTTATACAGTCTTATGCCCGGTCGGACTTGGGCGGGGGTGCCGACTTTTTCAAAGCTGATCTCACTGCTGAAAAATGGATCGTTGTGCTTGAAAATGCAGTTGAAAGCCTCGATCATTCTGCCTGAACTGCGGTAATTGGTAGTCAAAGTATAGATTCTGCCATTACGTTCGATGCACTCCTGCCGTGCCGCAAGGTACGTTGCAATATCTCCGCCGCGGAAAGCGTAGATCGCCTGTCGGGGATCGCCCACCATAAAGAGAGCTCCGGGGCCCGGACGGTCAATAAAAATCGACTTGAAAATATTGTACTGCAATGGGTCAGTATCCTGAAATTCGTCGATGATGCCGACATTGAGTTTTTTCTGTACAAAATTGCAGAAACTTTTGTTTTTAAGTGCCTGTTCGGCCCGGATAAGCAAGTCGTCGTAGCTCAATACATTGGATTTCTGTTTCCATTCTGCAACATTTTTCCGAATAAAATCCACGGCTTCCTTTATCAGAAATGTATTGCAGTCCTTTTCTATGACCATGCAGTATTCTTCAGCGATGCTGAAGATCTTGTTTTGGTTTACAAATTCATCGACAAACTCTTTGTAATTTTCGTCGGTCTTTTTTCTGGCGGCTTTGCCCCGGCCCAGAAATCGGGGCTTCCGGAAAAGCGTCATTATTTCATGCCAGCTCTGCCAATCCGACATACTTAAACCGTTCAGACGAGAGAGCTGATTTACGGCATTGGTTATATAAAGCTCCGGACTGATATTGCAGATCTTATTGACTTTGTCTTGCAACGTTTTCATTATCAGGGCTTTATCAGGGCAGGCGGCAAATTCCTGCTGAAGAGCTTGCAAGTACTGAATAATGGCGTTTTCGTCGGCAAAAACCGGTCGCTGGTAAGTATGTTTTATATTGCATTTGCCCAACAGAAAATGTACTTCTTTTTCAATTTTAGAGGGCCTCAAGTCCACCCATCCCGGCAGATCGAACGAGCTGTAACGCTTGGAGCGGCAGAAGTCTTTAAGCAGTTTGGAGTGAACAGATTTTATATCTTTTTCCAGCTGCACCTGAAATGCCGTGGAACTTTCAAAAGCATATTCTGACAGCAGCCGGAAGCAGAACCCGTGAATGGTTGCTATGCGGCAGTTGTCAATATCGCGTAACGCATTTTCCAGCAGTTCTTTCTGCTCTTTGCGTGGAATATCAAGAGAGTCGAAATGTTCCAGCAGACTTTTTGCCCGCTCCTGATTATCGCGGTTGGCTGAACTGCGATTGTTCAGCACTCCGGTCAACAGCTCCAGCATACCGCGGATGCGGTCGGAAAGTTCCTGTACTGCTTTTTCGGTAAAGGTAACGATCGCCAGTGATTCGATGGGGAATTTTTTTTCCACGATCAAACGGGCGGCAATATTCTGGATATTATATGTTTTGCCGGTACCGGCGGCGGCTTCGATCAGCGTAATACCTTCCAGCGGCATGTTGACGGAATCAAGTTCTCCGTGAAAACAAGTGTTACTTTCCATCTTTCACCTCCCCTCCGCCGGGCAGGTAAAGTTCATTATTTTTTTCATCTCTTTCCAGAGTAATCGGACTGTATAGTTTGGCGGCGTAATAATTGAAATTATGCAAAAAATCTTTATCATACCACATATCCGGAGTAAAAAAGTAACTGACACTCCGGGTCTTCACATCGCAGAAATCGCCTTGTCCGAACTTGCGGCCCGCAATATCCGGCTCGTGATAATACACCGAAGATTTTTCAAAAAGCGGCAACGGTCCGGCGTGCTTTTCTCCGGCAAGGGCAATGAGTTCATCGAGTTTTCTGATTGCATCAAAGGTATTCACCGGGGCGATCTCTCTGAATTCAAATTCGTGGCTGCTGTTATCGAGATTGAGCAGTTTAGCTCCTATCGCAACACAACGGCCTTCTGCCGCTGCTGATGCCGCTGCGGTCAATACGCCGAAAAGTGCATGCAAAGCGTGTTTGCTTTTGTACGAACTCCAGTTGAATACCAGCACATACTTTTGATCGCAGCTCATATTGACCATGCCGCTGACAGTATAGTTTTTATCGGCAGAAGCATAGACTACCGGCAATCGCTCCATGTTTTTGAAAGATCGCTGCCAGAACTCCGGCAATATGGCAAGATTGGCGGCAAGTGCGTCAAACTCCTGTCTGCCGGTTCTGCCCGGCGGGAGCAAGTTGCCTTTATCAGCGTGCAAATATATTTCGTCATCACTCACATCAATATTCCGCATATTCATGAGCATGGTATTTACATTTATGCGGTCAAGCACAGACAAATCCCATAATTCATCATCTTCCGGCACGCCGTCAGCCTGCCGGTCGGCGTAGAAATCAAAGCGTGTTTTCAGAAACCAGCCGCACGGATTGGCAAAGAAATCCGCCAACTGTTTTATAGTTACATTGCCCTGTATTTGCCAGGGGGTATATAAACTTGCCAGAGTTGCGGCGTCATCGGCAGGAAAACTGCCGGGATTTTCCTGTAAATTGCTCTGCAAACGCTCCTGCAAATGTTTCAATGCCCGGTAATTTTCTTTGTTCAGCGAGGCAAACGGTGCGTCGCTTGTAAAATATACTTCGGAAATACCCGATACTTTATGCTTGTATGCTTTAAGCTCAAATGCGTTATCCAGATACTCCATTATTTCTGCCAACGGTGCACACGGCGGCAGATCATCTCCGGTACGGGGATTTTGCCCCTGATAGAAAAAGAGCAGATTTTTCCTTGCCGCCATGATCGCTTCCAGCAAAAGGTAACGATCCTGTGCGGTCAGCGAGCGGTCGCCGGGGTGCGGCAGTTGCGGTATCAGGTCAAATCCGGGAGCAGTGCGGTTACGCGGAAAACTGCCGCTGTTGAGTTCCAGTATCGCCACAGTATCCATGGGAATACTCCGCATGGGCATCATGCGGCAGAATGTGATCTTGCCGCGGAGAAATCTGCCGGGTTCACCGGCATTGTTTACATGATCTTCCAATATCTGCAATGCCGCGTTCAACGGGTATATTCCGGGGATAAAGCCTTTGGATGCGGCATTACGCAATTTTTTTACCGCCAATCGCAACGGTGCAACTGCAGTACGCACATCGTTGGTATCGGCAAAGAAACTTTCCATGATATTTTCAAAAACCGCACACCAGGCGGGAATATCTTTGGCAATGGCAATATTGCCCGAAAGATCTTTAAGTTTTTCCAACACTCTGACCAGACGGGCAAAGGCTTCTATATCGGGATTTTCCAGTGCATCCATAGCTTTGGTGTTGCCGGTTATCGCCGTTTCTTCGCCGCTGGCGGCACGAATGGCAAACCCCGCCAGCAAGCGGTCGATCGCCTGCTGCCAGCTGAATTCTTCAAAACTGCTGTGGCAGAATTTTTCCCGCATGGCTTTATCATACCCCCATCTGGCACCGGCATCGTAGATATATTTACCGAACCGGGCGAGGTCTTCGGCGGAACAATTCAGTACCGATATGATCAGTTTCATATCCAGCAACGACATTACATTGCTGTATTCAAAACGGCTGTTGGCGGTATTGAGTATGCTTTTGAATGCAGTCCATGCCATCGACTGTTCTGCTTGCGGCATATCGGCAATGCTGTAAACATTGGCAAGTTCGCCATTGTCGAATACAGCCCGGATGATCGGGGCACATGCAGTTATATCCGGTGCCATGACAATTATATTACTTGGATCGGTACCCTGTTTGATGATTTTCAAAAGTTCATCATGCAGAACCTCCAATTCCCGCCGCAGACTGTGGCAGTTGTGGATAGATACCGAATGGTCATTTTTAAGGTCGGAACGGACTTGACCGATAAAAAGATCATCTTCACCGGGAGCGGGAACTCTGCGGTCAAAAAGATAGCGTATATCGTACTGCATGATTTCCAGCATGGTGCTGTTTGCCGGGTAATCATCGGCAAGACCGTCAAAATCCGGAGCCATCTGATTGGCAATTTCGTTGTGGTTTACCATGCACGAGAAAAAACTTCTGCCCTGTCTGCCCAGATTCTGCAACAGCGGATTGCCGGATTCGGCGATCTCCCACGCGGCCGGTTTTTTGACTTCGCGGCGGGATTTCTGATTTTCCCAATACTCCATGCAAGGCGTGAGATAAAAGAAATTCACTTTACTGTACCGCGACAGATTAACAAAAAAATTCAAATATTCCGGCGGCATTGCCCCCATTCCAAAAACTGATACTTCCGGCGGCAGCAGTCGGCGTTTGCTTTCGTCAAAATCCCCGGCGGCAAAGCGTTGGAAAAAGGTGGCACGCCCCGGAGTATTGCTGTTGAAAATTTCGTTGTAGAGTATTTGCTGCCAGTGGTTGCCGCTGTTGTGCTCAAACATTTCGTCAAGCTGTCCGCCGCTGCGGTAGAGCTGATAATGGTCAAATACATTGGCAACTGCTCCGGCAAGCTGCCAGCGTTTGAGCTCTGCATTGTCGCCGGAGGTATATTCTGCAAGTTCGGGCAGGTCTTTTTCGATATGATCCCGGTCGCAGAATATCTGCATAAGCAAATACTGCATATATTCCGGATCGCTGCGTAAGGCGGCAGTTTTGAACTCATTGCCATAAAGCACAGTCAAGATCTGATTGACAAAGGCATTAAGAAACGGCATATTCAAATTGGCCGCTATCCGGCTGTTTTCTGCCAGAAACTGCCGCAGAAATTCTGCCATCCCGCGACTTTGCACCACTACATACTGCCCCTGCAACAACGCTTTGGCCGAAACATCCTGCGATTTTTGTTTATAAACAATTTCGGCAAACTGTTCCGCCAGTAATTCAAGTTTATAATTGTAATAAAGTTTCAGCCCCATTGCTGCAACAGCCCTTAAAAGCAATATGAAAATTCAGCCGGTCACAAATTGTAATTACGGTTGCCGAACAGACGGCTGCCGATCCTTATGATCGTAGAGCCGCATACAACTGCTTCGGCAAAATCGCCGGACATGCCCATTGAGAGTTCCGGCAATTTGATGGATAACATTTTTTCCAGCTCACCGCGGGCGGCGGCAAGTTTGGCAAATGCGTTCAACCATTCCCGGCGATCGTCGGTCAATGGAGCCATAGTCATCAGACCGGCAAAAGAGAGATTCTCTGCCGAAGCCGCCGCTTTTGCCAGTTCCGGCAAATCAGCATAGCTTACGCCGGATTTGCTTTCTTCGCCGGAGTTTACTTCCAGCAGAATAAACGGCTTTTTATTCATTTCTCCGGCGATCCGGTCGAGCTTATTGAGCAGTTTCAACGAATCCACCGAGTGTATCCACGAAGCATACTGCACGGCTTTGGCAACTTTGTTGCTCTGCAAATGGCCGATAAAATGCCACTGAATATCTTTCGGAAGCATTTCTGCTTTTTCGCTTAATTCCTGCACCTTGTTTTCGCCGAAACATCTTACGCCGCAATTATATGCCTCCCGGATCGCCTCCGCCGGAAAAGTCTTGCTTACGGCAAGAATCTTTACCTCTTCAGCCGGGCGGGAACAGTTTTGCAGAACCTGATCCAATTCTGATTGCAATGCGGCGTATTCTTCAGCAAAACTGCTCATTTCTGCTCCTGCTTGCCCTGATTGCTGTAACGGATCAGATTTTCGGCTGAAGCCACCACTTTGGTTCCCGGCGGCAGACTGTCTGTCACCCACACGTTGCCGCCCAGCACTGAACCTTTGCCGATGGTTACATCGCCCAGCACGGTGGCGTTGGCATAAATCGTTACATCATCTTCAATAGTCGGGTGCCGCCGCAAACCTTTGACCAGCATACCGCAGGAATCTTTTGGAAAAGAGAGTGCCCCCAGCGTAACTCCCTGATAAAGCCGTACATTGTTGCCGATGCGGGCGGTTTCGCCGATCACCACACCGGTACCGTGGTCGATGAAAAATCCGCTGCCGATCTCGGCACCAGGGTTTATATCTATACCGGTAATACTGTGGGCGTATTCGGTCATCATGCGGGGAATAAACGGCACATCGTGTTTGTAAAGTACATGTGCCATACGCTGTATTTCAATAGCTTTTACCGCCGGATAGCTGATGATGATCTCGTCCAGACTGCGGGCGGCGGGATCACCGGCGTATGCCGCCTGAATATCGCTCTGGGCGATTTTACGCAATTCCGGCAACGCCTTCAGCAGAGCCATGACCGCTTCGCGGCTCCGTTCTTCGGTACGGCAGTCGTGGCTGGAGCCGGACTTTTTGCACATGTAGCAGAAACTGCGGACAGTCAGTTCCGTAAGTTCGCTGTAAAGCTGTTCTATAAGTTTGGCGGCACTGTATTCAATGGTATCAAGGTGATAGCGTTCGCCGCCGTCAAAGCCGGGAAACAGCAGTTCTTCGAGTTTGCCGGTCACTGACAATATTTCCCGCCGCCGCGGCAGATTGGCACCTTCTTCGAGATTGACTCCGAACTTATCGGCGTAGCTTTCACTCAAAGCACTGCTCAAGGCATCGAGTTCGCTCTTTGCCAGATAAAAATTGTTTTTGGTGTATAACTTTTTCATCGTTCTCCGGAGGGGGTTATTGGATGTTCTGTATTTGCTCGCGGATTTTTTCCAGTTCGGTCTTGAATCTGACCACCGTATTGGCTACCGCACCGGAACCGGCTTTATTGCCCAGCGTGGTGATTTCGCGGAACATTTCCTGCACCAGAAAATCCATACTTCTGCCGCCGCCTTCAGCTCCGTTCAAAAAGTTGCGGAACTGCACGAAATGGCTGGCAAGGCGGGCAAGCTCTTCGCTGACATCGGATTTGTCGGCATAGTAAAGCACTTCTTTGAGGAAGCGTTCATCGTTTATATCCACCGGCAGATTGGCATTGGCAAGTTTTTCCAAAAGTTTATTTTTGATATTCTGCTCAATATCGGTAACTTCCGGCAACAGACTTTCCCGCAGATTTTCCAGCAGAGTGATGCGGTCTTCCAGTTCAACTTTCAACGCCGCACCTTCGGCTGAACGCATATTGTTCAGAGCTTTGGCGGCAGTGGCAAGGGCGGTCATAACAGCGTTTTTGACTTCTTCGGGGACGGCTTCGGAACTATCTTCAAAAACTCCGGGCATGGTCATAACTTGTGCCATAGTCAGTTCGCCATTGACATTGAACTCTTTACCCAATGTCCGGGCAACAGAGATCAATGCGGCAACCCTCTCGCGGTTGATTCCGGCGGCTTCGCAGGAAGAAGAGGTACGCACAATGCGTACAGAAACCTGTCCGCGGCTTAATTCTGATTGCAATAACTTACGCAGTTCATGCTCAAAGGCATTGAACTCCCGCGGCATGGCAAAGCGGATTTCCAACTGTTTGCGGTTTACGGTACTTATTTCCGCATAGATCGCGGTGCCGTTGACTTCGGCTCTGCCGGAGCCGAAACCGGTCATACTCATCAAACTCATATTATATCTTCCCGGTATATAGTGATTTACTTAAAGACGGAGCCGCCGAAAGGTTCGACCAACGCTTGGGCATCAAGCACTCCGTTGAGGAAATTTTCTTCGCTGTATATGCCGCTGAAATAGTATTTGAAATTCTTCAAAGTATCATCGTCGGCAGTTCCGCCGTACACCGAATAGAAAGTTTCGCCGTTTTCGGTGATCTTCCACGCCAGAACATAGCGGGGGAGTTTTTCGGCTTTGGCAAGTTCGGCGGCACTCAAAGAGCTTTCCGGATTGCTGTTCAAGGCAAATTTGCACTTCCACACTCCCGGCATGGTAAAGCGTATATGGTTGGCTGAAGCCACGCTCAACAAGCCGAACTGCTTCTGCAAAAGTTCGTAAGAAGCTCTGGCGGCCAATTTCAGGAAAATGTGCTGCGGCTTTTTGAAATTCTTGCGGATGACCCGCAACGGCTTCCAATCCATCATCCGCAGACCGCTGGTGCCGTAAACCATGTAAAGCTCCGGATTGTCGGGCGTCATCCAGCAGATACATATCTGCATCTGACCGGTAGAATAATTATTGCCGTTGATATGCGATACAAGCATAAACGGGCGGTTGAATTTGATATATTCCTGTTCCATAAGCGGCATGGCAGGAGTTTCTTCCAGCAAAAATTCTCTGGCACTCTGCACCGCCTGATCCTGATAGTATCCATCATTACGGCAACCGGTAAATGTCAGAGCTGCGGTCAGCAATACCAACGGTATAAAAAAATGTTTTTGCATATTCTGATCCTTATTTTTCCATAGTCAATGCCGGAGGGAGGGTCCTCCAGACCGCTTCGGCAGCACGCACACTTGCTTTTTTGCGGGCAAGACCGTCATCGCCGAGCAGAGTGCGGACTTCCTGCATATCACTTATCACCCGGGAGCGTTCAGAACCACCGGGCAGAATAACTTCCATTGCCGGTACCAGATTGGCGGGCTTCACCTGATGCTGGAGAAATTCAGCATAGACCTTTTTATTGGCGATGATATTGGGCATTACAAAAGAGTTCCGGTAGAGTTTGACCAGCAATGCCGCTATCAATATGGAGATCCAGCTGACTTTGTAAGTTACCACCAGCGGCAACCCGGCAATGGCGGACTCCACTGTAACTGTGCCGGATGCCGCCAGACCGGTTCCGGCGGCTTGCTGATAATAGGCGGTTTTTCCGATTTCCACGGGTATTTCCGGCAATGCGGGATTTTTGGAACGGAATTTTTCCACAATATTGTTACAACGCAATGCCACTTTTTCGCGGGGAGTGGTAATGACATACCGCAAATCAGGATGCTTTTTGTTCAATTCCAGCACTGTTGCAAGCATCGGCTCCAGCAAGCGGTCGATTTCCATGGCACGGCTGCCGGGGAGCAGAGCTACGAGGTTATCATCACGCACAATGCTTTCGTCTTTCCGGGCATCGACCATATCCAACAGCGGGTGTCCTACAAATTCAGTATCCAGTCCGCTTGAAGCATACACTTCCGGCTCAAAGGGAAAGATCACCAGCATCTTTTTGCACAGTTTTGCCAGTTTGGGTATGCGGCGTTTGCCCCAAACCCATACATGCGGACTGACATACCAGATAACCGGAATACCCAGCTTTTTGACCACTTTGCCGAAAAGCATATTAAAGGTGGGATAATCTATCAGGATCACTGCATCCGGTCTTTCTACCTTTACTGTTCTGACCAGTTTGCGGAATATCCCGATAAAGGTGAAAATATGCTTGAGTATTTCCACAAAACCCACTACACCCAGTTCGGTGGAATCCACTGTTCGTTTGACATTGGCTTTTGCCATGGCAGGGCCGCCCATACCGCCGATCTCAACTTCTTCGCCCACAGCAGAGCCGATCTTGCGTAAATCTTCAGCAAGAGCGGCTCCGTAAATATCGCCGGAGGCTTCGCCGGCCATGATCCATATCTTCCGCATAAACTGTTTTACCTTCTCTGATTACCGCAGCCCCAGAACATCCTGCATATCATATACTTTGCCGGGAGCGGCACTTTGCAGAAAGCGTACAGCCCGCAATGCACCTTTGGCAAAAGTATCGCGGCTGGAGGCTTTGTGCGTAAGCTCCACGCGTTCGCCGCCGGTGGCAAACACCACCGTGTGATCGCCGACAACATCACCGCCACGCAGTGAGTGCATACCTATTTCGCTGGCAGTTCTCGCTCCGACAATACCCTCGCGGCCGTGGCGTACAACTTCTTTGTATGCCTGTTCGCGGGCGGCGGCAACTACCTCGCCCAGCCGTTCGGCAGTGCCGCTGGGAGCATCTTTTTTCTGATTATGGTGCATTTCCACGATTTCGCAATCATAATCGGCAAGGAGTTTGCCGACCATTCCTGCCAGATGGAACAGCAAATTGACTCCGACGCTGTAATTGGGGGCAAAAACGATCCTGCCGGTTTCTGCCATCTGGGCAAGCTCCGCCTTGTCAGCATCGGTCAATGCAGTGGTGCCGATCACCACCGAACAATTTTTGGCAACCGCTTTGCGGGTGGATTCCACCACTCCGGCGATACTGAAGTTGATGACCGCATCGCTGGTGGCAAGAGCTTCATCGACATTATCAGTAAGTTTGACACCAGCTTTTCCGGAACCGGCAACTTCTCCGGCATCTGCACCCAAAAGCGGATTACCGGGAGCTTCCACTGCACCGGAAAGCACGAGGTCTTCACTTTCCATAATCAAAGCAACCAGCCGACGGCCCATTCTGCCGGCGGCACCGATAACACATACACGAACTTCAGACATTTTTTATTATCTTTCTTTTCAAATTATTTTTTACTGTTCAATCCGGGGAGATTTTTGATAAGCTCCACCGATTTGTTGACCACATCTCCGGCGGCATTGCCGACACCTTCCACGCCGCTGACCAAGCCCTTGCCAATGGCATCAAAATTGACGACTTTGCCGATTTCCGAGATGATCCGCACCAGCACTTCTTTGATTGCCCCGGGCAGATCGGTACTTTCGCCGACATCGGTCATTTCGATCGGCACCAGCGGAATACTCATGGTAGTTTTGAGCATACCGGAAGATACCGTAACTTTGGAATCTTTAAGTATCAGCTTGCGGATAACGACCTGTTTCTGCTTGGCGGGAGTTTTCTCTTTTGGTTTATCGGCATTTTTTTCCAGCTGTTTTTTATCGGCACCGGTATTTTTTTCCACATTTTTCAGGATGGCATCCAGATTGCTGCCTTTGGAAATGGAATACTCAAGGTCGATCGCCACGCCCGTCAATTCCAGATGGTCAATAATGATTTTTTCGGTCAGCACCGAAGCTGTATTTAATGCTACATGGAAGTTGCCGACTTTGATTGCCACCGGGTTGTGAAAATCGGGAGTATTGCCAACAGTAAAACCCTTGACTTTGACCGATCCGGCCAGCGGCCTTATAGATATACTCTGCACATCGACCGGAGTTCCGGTAATGGCACTGCCGATGGTACGGGTCGCGGTTGCCGCCACCCGGTCGATCTGCCAGAGAACCAGCAGAACAACTGCAACAAGAACGATCAAGACCCAGAGTGCGATTCCGGCAATTCTCTTACCCCATGACTTTTTGACCGGAGCAGACTCCTCTGCGGCGGGTTTTTCGTTTGCAACTTCAGTTGTTACCGGCTCCTTGATTTCGTCAACGCCAACTTTATTTTCGTTTTCAGACATATAAGCTCCTTTATTGTATGATACAAAGACTGCCTCAATATATTATATAAGGTAATTTACATTCCAACTGGCAATAAAGCAAGGTTTATAGCGGTAAAATCGGGATTTTTTCAATTTTTTTTGCTTTTAAATTTGCATTTTCTCCAAATTGCTGTATTTTAATAGCACAGAACAAGAGATTGTCTGTTATGCGTCCCCATCGTCTAGAGGCCTAGGACACCGGGTTTTCATCCCGGCAACCAGGGTTCGAATCCCTGTGGGGATGCCATTTTTTTTGCCCGGATTTCTGCTTTGACCACTATTTTTTCCTGTTTCTGTACTGTTAATACAAACACCTGTCTGTCATTCAATGGCAACTGCCATGTTTGTTACCGTTATTTTTCACGAAAAAAACACTAAAAAGTTGAAAATACTTTGTAACAGCTGTAAATTATATATAAACATTAGCATTAAACAAATCTGTTACAGAATATTTTTTATGGAAAACTCTGATACCCGCCACTGGAAACTTAATCTTGCAATGATGTGGTTTTCGCAGTTGATGGTCATTACCGGTTACGCCGGAGCCGTGCCGTTTATCCCGCTGTTTTTTCAAAAAATGGGCTTCACTGACGAAGGCGAATGCGGCATGTATGTATCGCTTTTTGCCTTTTTCAGCAGCTTGGCTTATGCGATTTTTCTGCCGATCTGGGGAACGCTTTCCGACCGCTACGGGGTCAAGATCATGCTTTTACGCGGTACATTCGGTACGGCGTTGATTTTTCCGATCATGGGTTATGTAAATAATGCGTGGCTGTTGATCGGATTGCGTTTTCTCACCGCCGCCTGTGCGGGAACCACTGCGGCGGCACAGGCGTTGATCGTAAAAAACACCCCCGAAAACAAGATGGGCTTTGCTCTGGGGGTATTCAGTACCGCCTACTGGTGCGGTATGATGCTCGGCAATGTAGTCGGCGGACTGGTGGTGCATTACTGGGGCTTTACATCCGCATTTTGGTTCTGCGGCATACTCTATTTTGTCGGCGGTATAGCGGTACTCTTTGCTCACGAAGACTTCAAACCGGTGCTTACAGTAAAGACCAAAAAAGTGCGTACCGGCGGTATCGGCAGCAAACTTATGCCGACTTTTACCATAGCAGTATGGATGTGTCTGATAATGTTCCTCATCAACGCCTTTGTGCGTACTTTTGAAGGCAACTATCTGGCAATGCTCGTGGAACAGCTTACCGACAAACCTGCCTACTGGACGGGTATAATCAGTGCATTTGTGTCGCTGGGGGCATTGATTTCCGGAGCGTTGTTCGGTTATCTGGCTGACCGGGTGGAACCGCGTAAACTGATCGTTCCGGCGTTGGCACTGTCGGGATTTTTCCTGGTTATCCAGGCGGCGGCGGAAAGTCTGTTTGCCTTCGGTTTTGCCCGTACAATGATGTTTGTGACCGGCGGTGGACTGGCACCGGTCTATCAAAAAATACTTTCGAGCATAACACCCAAACGCAAACGCGGTCAGGTCTTCGGCTGGACAAGCACCTTTAACGGTGTAGGGAATATGTCATCTTCGCTGGTGGCTGGGGCGATCATCGGTATCATCGGCACCCGCGGTATATTTCTGCTGGGGGCAATATTGACTTTTCTGCTGATTCCGGTAATAATGTATATGACCAAAAAGATAACCAATTCGCCGTTTTACCGGGTATTGACCACCAAATAACCATCTGACCGCCGCAAATGCAAACCAGTCGTTTGCCGGTGGCTCGTCATTGAAAAAATCTGTAATTGCAAGTTGAAATTCTGCTTTTACGGTGTTATATTGAGAAGCTGTTATTTAAACCAACAGGAAAGGTAAAAAACAGAAAACCCAAAAAACTTTTTGACTTGATAAAAACTATATAGCATAAATAAGGCTACCTCTGCAAATTCTACCACCTTGTAAAAAAGCCTTAAACCCAATAAAGTGCAACTTTTGTGCCGTGTATGTTTACACATATACGGTGCATTTCTGCTTTTGTATTTTATTGGGACGCTGTGGTAGGCGTTGCAGAGGTGTACAAACAGGGATGCACCTCTTTTTTTTGTGGTGTTTCCCTTAACTCCAAAGGAAACCGCCACAGTGAAAAAACTAATTCTACTCTCTTTGCTTGTACTTTCTATTTCCACATTCTCTGCCGAAATCACCGGTAAGGTCATTGGTGTTACCGATGGTGATACTGTTACTGTTTCAGATGACATGGATCAGGGGAAATTCCGCATACGGCTTGATAAGATAGATGCTCCGGAGAAAAAGCAGGCTTTCGGCAATAAATCCAAACAGTATTTATCCGGTTTGATTTTCGGTAAAAAAGTTTCTGTAAGGTTCAAAGCGGTGGACAGGTACGGCAGAATTTTAGGCGTTATTTACCTTGACGGTACAGAAATCAACCTTCTAATGGTTCAGAATGGTTATGCGTGGCATTACAGCTATTTTGATCAAACTCAATCGTATATCGAAGCAGAAAAACAGGCGAAGAGTGAGAAAAAAGGGTTGTGGCAAGACCCCAATCCCATAAATCCTTACCAATTCCGCCAACAGAACAAAAAACGCTGAAAAAAAGGCTGTACAATCAATATTGAATCAATTCTGAAAAAAGCTCAAGGATTACGGATAAAGTTTTTATCCGACAAACTTTCAGGACTGCGGGTTTCAGCATGACCGTCGCCAAAAGTTACGTTTGACATCTTGCCATGTCCGAACCACATGGTATATGCACTGTTATCCAACTTCTTCCAATAATGTGAATTGGAAGAATTTGTCACGAGTTTGGCAAAACCTGAATTGCAGTCTGCAAAGACCAGAAATGTACTGGGATCATCCAGGCGTCTGACATTGTTGTTGCCTTCTGCTGCCCACGCGCTCATGCCATAGTCCCATGCCCGATAATATTGAGTGGAAAATCCATTGGGCGGGATCATATCATGCGAGGGACAGTCGAGCGGACCGCCTTTGGTATAGTTGAGTGTATAGGTGGTAACAGAACCGACTTTGATCGGCTGGTTTTCCACAAAACCTGACAAACTGAAAGGATGAGTATCATGTACCCCCCAATAGATATAACCGCCGCCTGTCTGGGAGATCCATGCCTGCCAGTAAAAATCTTTGTTCGCGTCAGTGTACATATTTGCCCACAGACCGAGTTGTTTCATATTGCTGAGGCAGCTGGCAGTTCTCGCCCGTTCCCGAGCGGCTGAGAGAGCAGGCAAAAGCATGGCTGCCAAGATGGCGATGATCGCAATAACGACCAATAGTTCGATCAGCGTAAAAGGGGAATTTTTTTTCATTTTTTTCTCCTTGGATTAAAAGGTTTTGTTTATTTTTTTAAGTTCGATCAGCAATTTTTCTGCATCATCACCGTAGTAAAAACACTTGGTTTCGTGCAATTTTACTTTGGTGGTAAATCTATCAGCATTTCTGCTGATTATTTTTCGCTCATAAACATCCAGCACAGTGGTCTTGCGCGGCAGTTTTATCTCTTTGACTCCTGCACTGCGGGCGTGGAGCATAATAAGATTATCGTTGACATCGATTGGATCGTGACTTGAACTGTATTGGAAGATCCCTGATTGTTTCAGCAGATAATCAATGAATTCCATATCCAGCTGCCATGCGCCTGAAAAGATGCTTATTGCCTTGCCGTGTTTTTTTATTGCCACTCCCGCTTTGCCGTTGCTGTAACGGGCAAGCACTTCTGCTTGTGGATCATTGACCGCAAAGAGCGGAGTGACTTTTGCTTGTGGGGTACCCATTATACGTTTATCGGCAAACTGCACAGTTGCAGCATGTGGGAGAGAAAATTGCTCAAATTTCATTCCCGTAAGCTGCTGCATATTTGCCAAGTTGCTTTCAAAACCTTTGATAAAACCGGGAGCGTAAAGCCACAGCATCACACATTTTTTCTGCTGCAGTTTGGCAATGGCTTTCAGGAATTTTTCATCATATTTATAGCAGTTCAAAAACACGTAAAGCTTGAAATCGCCGGGATTATCCGCCAAATCTTCAGCAAGCAAGTTGGTCACAGCAGCGCCTGAACGGTTGAACAAACCTTGATTACCGACAAAAGTTTCAAAATTCAAAAGCGGCATAAACCGTTCCTCGGTCATAACTTTGCCATCTCCGCGATAATACTGTTCAGTGACACCAGACCAGGTGTACTCGCTTATACGGGGCATGGATTTAATGGTATCTTCGCTGACGACCAGAGCAATATCTTCCTGTCTGGCAACTTGTTTATCAACACACCATTTGCCTAAAGTTTTGATATACTCTGCAGCGGCTGCCATGGCTGGGAAGTTCTGTTCGTTTTTACTGATGATAGAGATCATGTAACTTGGATGATTGCGTATGACGTTCATGACCATATCGCGGCGGTTCACGTTGACAGTCTGATATTCGTTGATCGTCTGATATTTGCCGCGGCTGGTTCTTGAATCGTAGAAAGAGACGTGGGTGCGCAAATCATTTTCCAGAACAGAAATAATGCCGTTTTTATTAAATGAACCGAAAGGTTTCATATCGCCGCAGGTTTCCCCCAAGCCACGCAGAGGATAACTTTGCGGGCTCATCAAAAAGTCAACCACTTTAGCATCCAGCACCTTTTTCATAGCATAATGACCGCGATGATGAGAACGCCCCGAATAGTGCAGAGTAGAAACATAACCGTAGAAAGTACCAATGACCTTGTTGTCTCCTATTTCAGCTTTAGCTTTACTGCACAAATAAAGCATCATATCAGCTATAGCGTGAGAGCTGAAATCATTGTAGGCGATCAGATTCAAGTGTTTCTGCGGATCAAGCAGCAGATTTTTGCCATCTCTTGCCAGTCGCTCCTGAGTTCCCGGCACATAAGGATTTTTCAGCTGCGGATAGTATTCGGCAGCAAATTTTTTGTAGGCTTGCACTGCACAGTCAGAAAAATCCAACGCTTTACCGGTTTTGCTTTCCCAGCCCAGCCATTCAGAAGTGTATCCGCCATTGATACGGTATCCGACAATGCGGTTGGCGTAGGGACTTTTTTCCAGATACTCAAGAGCTTTTAACATATTGCTCTCTAATTCTTTTCGGGCAAGAGGTGAAGAAAAACTGTAATTGGCATGTCCGCCCTGCCGATTTATTGTACCATTTTCATCACGGCAAAGCCCTTCCGGAAAACGCTCTGCCCAATCGTAAGAAATATCCAAACGCAGATTCCACATAAAATATGCATCGGGATGCATTTTTTGCGCCAGAATAGCCGCCCGGTCAAATTCATCGGTATTGATTCTGCCGGAGCCGCTCTGCCAAGTGAGAAATTCCGGATATACCGTTACCAGATTATGACGTGCCGGAGTAGTCCCAGATGCCCAACTCGGATAAAACGGCTTGCCGTAAAGTTCAAAAAATGGTCTTGATCCGCTGCGGTTGACCCGGAAATCCATTTTTTCCGGCAAAGCAGGATCGTATGCTATACGCTTGACCGAAAACTGCATATCTTTTCCGGAAATCGAAAATATGTCGGAAGTAAGTTCCGCATCAAACTTTCCGTCAGGAAAATATTTATGTACATTGTAAGTGATTTTCAACTGCCACTTGCCATTCCCTTGCAAAATAAAATCTTGAGGAGTGAGCGTGATTTTATCGCGCATAAACTCCATCTTGCCACGCATTAAAACCAAGTCAGCAGAAAAACTTTTTTGGGGAAGAATTCCCTGCCCCTGCAAAGTAAAAGTGATATTTTTTCCGGCGTCAACCAGTTGAGGAGCAACCGATACTTGCTGTATCTGCTGCATATTGTCAAAGTATTTGTACGGGATCACCACTTTCCACGGAGCTGCAGGAGGCGCAGGCTGTGCAACAATACCATCCCACGCACTGTCGTCATAATTTTCCTGCTTCCAGTTATTTGCGGCAGTTACCGAACTTTTGAAACTCTTGTCGGTGTGGAATCTCTCCCAGCTGCCGTCAAAGTATTGTACATAAAGCTCAGCCAGCACGCCACCGTAGGTAGATGAATTCACATAGTGGAATGCCAGAACATTTTTACCCTGCTTGAGATATTTGCTTACATCCACACATGTACCAGTGCGCCACTCATTGGCTTGTCCTGCTCTATTGCCATTAATAAAAGCCTGCGCGCAATCATCAGCGGTAAACTGCAAAAAACCAAGCATAGGTTTTTTAGCAAGCTCGAAAGATTTTCGCAAATAAAAATCCTGATATTGACTACCTTTGTAAAGATCTTTTGGCGAACGGATCATGGAGCCTTGAAAATATTTTTCCGGAACTCCAACGCCTTGAGGCGCTTTTTGCCAAAGTTCTGACTTGACATCTTGCCAAACCGGACCATTGAGCTTACCTGCCGGAGGAACGAGCTTGCCCGGGGTTTTATTTACTTTTTTTTTAAGCGGATCGGCAGTAACAGAATAATCTTTTCTGAAAAGTTTTATTTCAGATATATCGATCACTCCGCCAGCTGAATCGGTTGGGTCAAGCCGCAGAGCAGTAATTGTACCGCATTTTTCCCATGCCGGAGTAGTGATCCGATACTCCACAGTGTGCCATTTGCCATCAGCAATCAATGGGCGTAAAACAACTTTTGCGCGATCAGAAAATTTATTTTGAGCATTTCTGAAGTAAAATTGTCCGACAGAGTTACCGGTTCCATTAGCTCTGTAAGTATAAGAAATGGTATTGTATTTATTCGGATCGATCGCCATAACACCCGTGGTACTTATTCCGCAATCACGCTCAATCGCAGTAAATGAGATCAATTTATTGGCTATCTCGCCTTTACTGTGTATAAAGGAGCCCCACGGTTTGAAACTATTTTCTTTATTCCAAACCAATTCATAAGGATCAATTACCATTTTGTTTTGTGCAGTACTGCCGCTTTTTTCCAACCGGATCTCGGATATTTCGATTTCGCCTCCGGCACTGTTGGTAACATCCAGCCGGATACCGGAAACCGTACCGCAAGCCAGCCATGTTGATAAATCATCTGGGCGTACAGTATAAGTGTGGTATTTGCCATCGCAGATCAATTCCGGCAGCCGCCATGATTGTTTGGGATTGGCTTTACCGCCGGCTTGCCAGAAGTAAAATTCGCCGGGCTTTTTAGGCCCCTGCCCATTGACCTTGCAAGTAAAAATCAATGTATCAAACTTCCGGGGATCGATCGTAACAGCACGGTTGCTCATCTGCGGGTCAAATTTTATGTTATAAAGTTTAAGTACACCATTTTCAAATTTACCCCGGACATTAAAAAAATATCTCCAATTGCTGAAACTGTTTGTCTTGCTCCATACCATGCTTCCGGCGTAAGAATTGATTGCAGACAGCACAAGTGCCCAAATCACCAGAATTTTCATCATAATCTACTCCATTGTTCCATAATAAATTTGACATTTCACTTTTGCAATGCTACTTTTACACAGGTATTTCCGGGACATAGTATAACATGAAAAAATTTTCTTTACCACCGTTAAAGTATAAAAAAACATTAAAATAATCTCAATATGAAAATATCCTCTGAAAAATACAGATGCATTGCTTATGATTTTGTCTTTACGACACAGGCTTTTCCGCTGGCGGTACAGCTTCTCGATGGCAAAGGGTCTCCCGGATGGCATCATCATGAGAAATTTTATGAAATCGTACTGGTGGTTGAAGGTGATTCCCAACATCTGTGCGAAAAACACAGTTTCAATCTGTTGCCCCGGGAGTTGCTGGTTATCGCACCGGGTATGCACCACAATTACAGCGATAAAAAATTCTGTTACTATAACATTCTTGTAGATTTGAGTTCCAGTCAACTGCCTCTGCTGGATATTGCCAATACCGAGGGGTTTCAGAAACTTTTTGTGCTTACTCCGCGATCTTATTTTTACAACAGCAGTTCTGTTTTACGCAATTTTCTTGAAATAAATGATTTTTTACACGCAGTTGCATTGCTGAAATCAATGCATGCTCTTCAAAAAAATCACAATCCGGGCTGGCAGCTTGCCATGTTGGGCAAATTCATTGAGTTTATGCAACTTATCTGCCATGCGGTCAACAACAGCAGTCAAACCGGTCAGCAAGCAGACATTGCCTCAAACATCAGTAAATTGGTTATAAATATGGTGCAGAATTGTGATCAAAAGTGGTCAAGTGCCAGAATGAGCAGATTTTGCGGTATATCAAGAGCAGGATTGTTTCGTGAATTTCAAAAATACTATCAAACTACACCGTGGAACTTTCTTACCTATCAGCGTTTGAGCAAAGCCTGTACTTTACTCAAAGAAACCAATAAAAGTATAGAACAAATAGCCACAGAATGTGGTTTCGCCAATGGCAATTATATGGGAACGGTTTTTAAGAAAAAATATAAAAAGACCCCGCTGCAATTCCGCGATAAATGAGGCATTTTCAAAAGTCATTCAAAACAAAGGCAAAAAGTAGAACCACAGTCCGGCAAAAGGTAGTTTGAGGAGGCTGCCCGGCTTGTCCTCCACAGTCCGCAAAGCGACGGAGAAAGGTAATCGCCGGAAAAATACCGTTTTTTGCTCTTTGCCAAGCTGTTCAAAAACAGGCGAAGAGTGAGAAAAAAGGGTTGTGGCAAGACCCCAACCCCATAAATCCTTACCAATTCCGCCAACAGAACAAAAAACGCTGAAAAAAGAACAGATAAGATACGACTGCCTCAAGCAGGCTTGCATAACAACATAGATACCCCTGACCGCCATTCGCGGCGTGCCGCCGCGTGAGCTGTTGACTGCGGCTTTACCCTCTGGGCGGTGTCATTGCCTGATAGCCGCCCGCCGTCCGTTCACGATGTTCAGCTTCAGCCCGTTCCAGCAAATCCGGATCGTTGATCAGGCGTACCGCAGTCAGAGCAAGGACTTTTGCCGTGTAAAGCATGGATTCTTTACTGAAGTGACTTTTTCCTTGAGAAACGACCTGCCAACTGTGTCCGGGCGTACCGATGACCCATGAACCGCCGTGAACTTGTACCGTCGGACACACCCAGCTGACATCTGCCGTATCCGTTGAACCGCCGTGCGGTTTGGGTGGTGCCGGCGGGATGACTTCGGTCGGATAAAGCGGTTTTTTCCGCTGTTCATCAGATAACGGCATGGTTGCCCGCAGAGCTTCGCCGAAAGCAATATCTTCTGCCGTCGGCTGGGGAATTGGTATCTGCAGCATTGATTCATAAACAGCCTGCTGCAAGGCGGGAATCGTTACAAGGCTGTTGTAGCCTTTCAAAAACTTGTATTCCACAGTGGTATCAGTCATCAGAGCCGCCCCTTGAGCGATACGGTCGATCCGGGCGGCAAGGTCGCGTACCTGATCGGGAGTTTCTGCCCGGATGAGAAATCTGCCCTGTGCAAAATCAGGGATCACATTGGGTGCAGCACTTCCGGCATTGGTGATCGAGGTATTGATTCGGCTGGTCGGCTCCATGTGTTCACGGAGAAATTGGATTCCGATATTCATCAATTCCAAAGCATCAAGGGCACTGCGTCCGAGATGGGGAGCCGCTCCGGCATGAGATGAAATGCCGTGGAAAGAATAAAGACAATCTATATTCGCCAAAGCCGGACGGGTACGAACCATGTGCATACTCTCCGGGTGCCAGCTGACCACGGCATCGGTTTGAGAAAACACACCGCCCTGTGCCATTTTCACCTTGCCGCCGCCCCCCTCTTCCGCCGGGCAGCCGAAAAGTGTAACTTTGCCTTTACCGGAGAGATCGATTCCTTTTTTTACAGCCAGAGCAGCGGCAAAAGATCCGGCGGCAAAAAGATTGTGGCCGCAGCCGTGTCCTTCGGTCATTCCGGGAACCGCTTCAGGAATAACGCTGTTCGCCTTTTGAGAAAGCCCGGAAAGTGCATCATATTCAGCAAGAATCCCAATCGCCGGAGCAGTTGCCCCATAGGTCGCGGTAAAGGCGGTTTTCATACCGGCAACACCGCGAACAACGGTAAAGCCGTGTGCTTCAAGATGCGTACAAAGCAACTCGGCAGATTTTGTTTCTTCAAACTGAAGTTCAGCAAAATCCCAGATAGAATCTGAAATGGAAAAAATTTCTTCTCTGCAAATATCAATTTCCTGCAAAAAATGTTGTGAATCCATAAAATATCTCCTTTTTCAGCTGATCTGTACCGTTGCCGGAAATAAAACCGGCATCGCTATAAATATTGTTTTAAACAAAAACTTTCCCGGCAAAAGCAACGCAAACACACACAATATCATTGTATATATTTTATACTGAAATAAAATAACACCGGGTGCCGGATTTGTCAAATTTACCTTGCGGATTTATTCAAGGCGGGAGCATTGCAGAGATTCTCTGTATTGTAATGTATGAGATGGCGGATCAGACAGTCTTCAGAGATATGCATTTTTCAGAGCCTTGCCGAAAATTTGCTGAATATAACTGGATGCAACTGAAAGCTACCGGTAAAATATTGTGTTTTTTTATCAACATATCTTGACAAGAAAATAAAAGTGGTTATATTATTTTATTGAAACGATTAAACAAGCCGGGTTTTATTCACTTTCCAAGCCGATAAAAGCCGGAAAAACAGGAGAGTATGTTTATGAAAATTGCTACCGTGCGAACAATTATTCCCAGTCAGGTCGGAGATTTGATTTCCGGCTATGGACCTAACTTTGGCACCATTGCCAAACATGATGAGCTGGAAGTAAACGGGTTCTGTCTGGACGACGGCAAAAGCCGTGCGTTGTTTTTGAGCTTTGATATTCTGGGTTTGGATCGCGAAGTGGTGTTGGAACTGCGTAAGCGTTGTGCCGCCGCATTGAATTGCCCGCCCGGAGCAGTTCTTTTAAGCTGCACTCATACTCACGGGGCACCGGCATACCGCAGCAATGCCGCACAAAGGCGCGATCCGGAGCGTACCGCAGAATTGATCGAAGCTACGGTCAGCTGCGTGCAAGGCATTAAGGATGACGACTTTAAGGAAGTGGAAGTTTTCAGCTACTCCAATATCTGCCGTGCAAACACCAACCGCCGTTATCTTACCCCGGACAACAAATGTTATTTTGTACCGCACCATATTCAGCTGGAAGCATTGGCAAACGGTGTTTGCGACCCGGAAGTCGGGGTGTTGTTTTTCCGCCCCAAAGATTCGGATTATGCGGTGGAAGTTTTTGTCAATTACGCTGCCCATCCGCTGGCATCGCACGCTCCGGGACTGGCTGGACACTCCATTACGGCAGATTTTCCGGCTGAAGTACGCAAGTATATCCAAACTGCCATCGGCGGCCATTGTTCTTATTTTTCCGGGGCGGCAGGCGACCAGTTCCCGGTAGATTCGCAAGTCGGCGAACTGGGGGTGGAAACCATTGCCAAACCGTTGTCGGCGGCTGTGATCAAAGCCTGCGTGGACATCCGTGCCAACCTTGAGCGTTACAAGGTGCAGAATCCTGAATTGCGGTCGCAGTTGGTTCCCGTGAGCGGTACGATCCGCCCCAACGCCAAAAACCGCGTATGGTGCAGTGACAGCGATACATACACCATGGAACTGCAGCTCGTTTCCATCGGCAGCGATGTCTGTATGATCGGGGTTCCGGGTGAACTGCTGGGCGAAGTAGGGCTGGAAATGAAATGGCATTCGCCATATAAACACACCTGGATCGCATATAACTCCACAGATTATGTAAGTTATCTTTGCCACGCAAACGCCATATTATCCGGCGGTTACGAAGCACGGATGCAGCAGTTTGAACCCCGCACCGCTCTGAAATTAGTCAACGCGGCAGTGGATGCCATGTTTGAAATGTGTCCGGAAATAAAGACCCCCGAATGGTGATTCCATACTGTAAATCAGTCACCCGTCGGCTCCTGAAGCAAAAAAAAACATTTTTTTTCGCTTCCAGCCCTTGACAACAGCGGTTTTTCCGGTTATACTTTATTATGCTTGAAACGATTAAGCAATGATCTATTAAGTAAACGAGGCGTTTTTCATGGTAACTCTTAAAGATGTAGCACGCGAATTGGGGCTTTCCACCGGCACGGTGTCGATGGCATTGAACAATTCGCCGCGGATAAGTACGGAAACTGCACGGCAGGTTCATGCCGCCGTCCGTGCTTTGGGTTACACGCCGAATAATTTCGGGCGGGGTCTGCGTTCCGGCAAGAGCCGTCTGGTAGGGTATTTTTCCAGTCATCTGGATACATCGTTTTTTGCTGAAATTTTCAAAGGTGCCGGCGAAAAACTCGCCGAACGAGAATATGGCATCCTTTCGTGCTGGCCGGCAAGACGCTCTGCCAATAATATATCGCACAATCTGGATATGATGCTTTCCAAAAATGTGGACGGGATCATCTTTGTCGGCGGCGACTGGCTGTCGCTGGGCGGAGAGACATTTCAAATGCTGCAAAAACGCAATATACCATTTGTTTTCTGCAGCCGCTACTGCCAATCCCACGATGTGCCGTTTATTGTAACCGATGATCTGCTGGGCGGAGAAATGGCAGCCAACTGTCTGCTCGAACACGGCCACCGGGTGATCCTTTGCGAATATAATGACTCCATCGAGCGGCGTTTACGGGGCAATCTGAACGCCATCAACCGTTACAGCGATGCCAAAAGTGTGGTGTTTTATCAACCGGAGGATGTGCCGGAACTGATAAAAAAACACAATGCCACAGCGGTATTGACCTTTTCGGATCATCATGCATTTGATGTGATGCTCATTCTTAAACAGGCAGGCTACAGAATTCCGGAAGATATATCCATTGTCGGCTACGATGATATAGAATATGCCGCCAGACCGGAATTTGCATTGACTACGATCCGCCAGCAGCGTCAAAAACTCGGCGAACTGGTGGCAGAGTATATACTGGATCGGCTCGACGGCAAAGAAACAAAAAAAATACAGCTTCTGCCGCCGGAACTGGTTGTACGGAGGTCTGTTAAAAAAATCAATTGAAATGATTTTTTATGGTAAAAATTGAAACGATTCAACAGTTCAACGAATCATTCAATCTGTTCAATTAAACAAGAGGAGGAGAGATGATGAACAGAAAAAAGAATTTCACGCTCATTGAGTTGCTGGTAAAAAGATCACATCTCTGCTGTGATCGTGTTTATGGCAAAGAAGAAGGTCTTTCACCTGCCCATGGGCAGGTGAAGCTGTACAGCTTCACCTTAATAGAACTTCTCGTTGTAATTGCCATCATTGCGATTCTGGCAGCAATGCTTTTGCCTGCATTGAGTGCTGCACGCAGCCGGGCAAAGACCGCCAACTGTTCAAACAACCTCAAACAGATCGGCTTGGCACAGACCATGTATTCCGCAGATTACGGGGACTGGATCATTACAGCATTTCCCAAACCGTGGAACAGCGATCAGGCATGGTTCTGTATTTTAAGCGGCAAGACCTTTTACGGAACCAAGCTCGGCGATGGTTACGGCCTGGATATGACCGGGTCCAAAGCGGCTCCCGCCAAAGTGGATAATTTCCAGTGTCCATCGGAAGCAATACCATACAAACTCAAAACTTCCGGTCATGTGGCTACTGAATTTTCTTTTACCCACTACATAACCAACTGTGCCGTTACCGGCAGTTATCTGGGCGGTTCAAGCGACAGAAACTCAACTGCATTGGGATCCAAATGCTGCGAAAGTTACCGGCATCTGACCGGGGTATCCGATCCCTCCATAGCAATGTTCGCCGGAGACAGTTACCGAAACAGTCTTACCGGTGCCCGCCCGTGCCACTTTGCCTTCCGTCACGGTGCCGGCGAAACCCGTAAATTCGGCGATACTTATACTGATAACACCGGTATTGCCAAAGGCGGTACCGGTAACTTTACTTTTATCGACGGGCATGTGGAAGAATTGACGCTTGATGAACTTATGAGCCGCAAAGATGAACAGGGCCGTTCCGGTCATGATGGCACAGCCAGTGATTGTCTGCGTGCAGGTATCTGGATCGATAAAGTAACTGCTTATCCGTAATAACAAATCAAATATATCAAGGAGGATATTTCATGCAGAAAATCACATTAAAATGCCTGTTGGCACTCTTCAGTCTGCTGACAGTTTTCACCGCGTCAGCCAATATCATTCCCAATGGAGAGCTGAACTACCTGATCAACGGCAAACCGGCATTCTGGGTATTGGATAAAGGTGTCAAATTTGATGCCAAAGCCTGTGAAGGCAAACCCGCTTTTGTCATTACCAATACCGGCATGGCACGGCAGTTTTCTTCGCTGGTCATCGTGCCTAAAGCCAAGTACCGCTTGAGTGCCAGAGTTCGTTTGAGTCAAGCCAACGCCAAAGGTCGTGCCGATATTCTGATCACCAATCAGAACTGGGCAAGCTCCGGCGGGATCATGAATATCAAACCCACCAGCCAGTGGCAGACCATCAGCAAAGATATTTACGGGTTCTCTTCTTCGGACAACACCTTCGGCGTCGTGGTTCGCGGCAGAGATTTGAACGGTACCTTTGAAGTTGCTGATCTCAAGCTCGAAACGCTGACGGCTGGTGCCAAAACTGCCAGTCACTCGCTCTTGTTCGCTCCCGGCAGTTGCGAAAGTTTGAACACCAACGGTACTCTGGATGCCGATCAGAGCGAATTTCCCTCATTCTGGGCGAACTCCGGCGGCGCTGAATTCATTCGCGGCGGCGGTCCCGACGGCAAAAATGCCCTGCGTTTTGATACCCGCAAATACAAGCAGGCAGCTGTCCGTCAGGATCGCGCCATGATCCTCAACGCCGGTAAGCGTTACCGGGTCAGCATGATGGTCAAAGCCGTGAACTTTAAAGCCAGACGCATGAGCTACACCATTTTTACCGACAGCTGGAGCAAAGAAGGCGGCGTTGTCAGAGTGCCTGTCAACTGCGACTGGACTCGGGTGGAAGCGATCGTTATCGCCCCCAAATGCAAAGTCAATTACGGCAGCGGTCTGGCGATGCGTACCGATGCCAATTCTTCCGGTTATATTGATATAGCTGATCTGCGTATAGAACCGCTGGACGAAGCTGCTGCCAAAGGAGCGTACTCGCTGTTGCGCGGTCTGGAAAAAAAGCGTCTGGTCGTGGTGACCAAGCTCGCGGAAATTCCGGTCAGTAATCAGGTGATCAAAGGGCGGTGGTTTGGTGATTTGCCCAAAGATGCCAAGATGGAATACCGCGTGGACAACGGTGCATGGCAGAGCGTGAAAGCACCTGCCAAAAATATTGATTTCAAATTTTCCAACCTCAAACTTGGCAAACATGTTTTTGAATTCCGTTGCGGAGATTTCAGCCGCAAATGGGATTTTATCATTCTTGAAGATCTGCCACCGGTGAAAAGCAAACGCCTGAACAATATGGTTCGAGAGCTGGAACCGATGGTTTTGAGCGACGGAGCCACCGGCGAATTTATCAATCCGCGTATCGGTTGGGTCTATTTTATTCTGCCGTCAGCTGACGCGGAATTGAGCTTCAGCAATGCCAAGCCGATCCGCGGTGCCGGGCACGCCTATCTGCCGCGCGGCAAAAACAAAATCACGCTCAAAGGTGCATCCGGCAAAGTGCTCATCCGCACCATTCCGGAAATCTACACCTATCAGCTTGCCGGCGGTCCTTATCTGAAAGTTGCCCCGCAGAACAACTACAAACTCATCAAAAAATATCTGCTGCCTTACATCAACAGCTACGCCCAGCCCGGCAAGGGCAATCTGACGGAAAAAGAGTGGGAAATCATCTATTCCATGAACTTGCAGCGTCAGCACGGCAATCATGTTGCCAAATACCCCTCCAGTCAGGCAATGATCGAAGGAGTCAACAACAACGAAGGGCTCAACGACCCCAAATTTATCGGTATAACTTTTGACGAATTTCCCGCCGGAGATGTAACTTTGATGGCTCGTTACAACGAAGCACACGACTTCATCAAACGCCCGGAAGGGCACCGCTTCTTTTACTGTCTGTACGGCAAACTGGCGGCAGGAGGTATTTCCACGGAGTTTATTTCCAACGCCATCAACTCCGGTCATGGCGACAGTATCATCAAGTATGAATCCTACTGCCAGCCGGTGGAAAACGAAAAGGCGGCACAGGCTTATATCAGAAATATCATTGTGGAAACTGCCAAATCGCTTGAACGCACCTTCCCCGGTGCCGTGAAAAATCTCTGCATGTACATGATCAACAGTAATGTTCCGTCAACTCTGACTGCGGCATATCTGACCAATGTGGATTTGAAATACTATCTGGATATGCAATTCAATCTGATCGCCAACGCCCCGGAACTTGACGGTCTGGCAATGGCCGGCAACTGGGGCAGCAACTACTCGGACAACGAAATGGTCCGCTGGACGGGAAGACTTTTCCGGCACTATCTGATCGAAGGCAAAACCGATATGCTTTCGAACCGGTACGGTTTTACCTACAATGTGGACTTTGTGAGAAATCCCGATTTTGAAAAAGGCCTTGACAACTGGCAGATCAAAGGCAGCATCAAGCCCGGTCACACTCTCGGCTACGGCAGAACCATGGAAAAACGCTGGGCGGCACCCAACGGCATCGGCGATTACTATGCCATTCTGGAACGCGGCAGCCAGCCCAATGAGATTTCGCAGAAAATGTGCGGCATCAAGCGTGGCAAATACTACAAATTGCAATATATTACCAGCGATGCAGAAGATGTAATGCTCAAGGGCAAAGGCCGTCCCGGTGATCTTTCCATTGATTGCGAAATCGACGGAGCTGAATTTGTTGATAAAGAAACTGTAAAATACCGTGCCAAAGGACCGTTCCGGTCAGTTGACAAAAATATGTTCAAGGTAAATCTGGACTGCCGTGTATTCAAAGCCACCAAAGATGATCCGGTGATCCGTTTTACCGACAAAGCAGTAACACCGGGCCGTAAAACCGCTCTCAATTACATATATATAACTCCATTTTTTGAGGAAGAATAAGCTATGAAGAGAATTCAAATCAAAGCTACATTTCTGGATGAAATCAGCACCGACATCCCCCATCACAACTGGGGCTATGAGGAGTGGGATCAGGATTTTCAGGCCATGAAAGCCATCGGTATAGATACAGTAGTAATGATCCGTTGCGGTTTGGAAAAATTCCTTGCCTACCCCTCCGAACTCCTGATAAAAGAACGCGGAGCCTACCGCCCGCCGGTGGACTGGGTGGAAATGTTTCTGGAACTGGCAGAAAAGTATGGGATGCGTTTCTTTTTCGGCACCTATGTCGGACACCGTTGGTGGGGCGACAAGCGTATTGATTTTGCCACCGAGTGTGCCCTGGATAAACGCATTGTTGCCGAAGCCTGGGCACGTTACGGAAAATATCCGGCCTTCAAAGGTTGGTATTTAAGCAAAGAAATCGCCACTTATCACGCTGAAATAGTCGATGAATTTGTGGAACTCGGTCAGTATTGCAAAAAGATCTCCGGCAATCTGCCGATTTTGATCTCTCCGGGCATGCTGGGCCGTAAAGCGTGGTACAACAATGAACCCGAAGCACACGATCTGGACTTTGAAAAGCATTTGAGCGACTGGGATAAAATCATGGGCAAGATCGCCGGAACTGTCGATATTGTGGCGTTTCAGGATGGTCATCTGATTTACGAAGAATTGCCGCAAGCTCTGCAAATCAATAAAGCTCTTGCCGACAAACACGGCATTGAGTGCTGGACGAACTCCGAAAGTTTTGACCGCGATATGCCTTTCCGCTTCCCGCCGATCAAGTGGGAAAAACTGTTGCTCAAGCTCCGTGCCGCACAAAGTGTAGGCGTGGAACGGGCTATCACATTTGAATTTTCGCACTTTATGAGTCCGAATTCGATGTGGCAGTCGGCACACGGCTTATACAAGCGTTATCAGGAATACCTTGCCGGTAAGTTTGATTGACAGGTCTTTACCGGTGCCGGCAGCATCATTCCGCAAATGACCGCTCCGGCACGGTAACGCCATTGCATATATCCTGTACTGCAATAAAAACCCGCAGGTGCCAAGTTATTTTGCGGATTTATCCAACGGCGGATTGCGGAGATATTCTATTTCAAAAGGTATAAGCCGGTGGATCGGGCGGGCCTGGGGATTACGCATTTTTTCCAGCACTACCGGAAACGCAGCCTAAATTCCCCGGAAATAATAAAAAACACCGCAAGCAAACAGCTCCACAGGGTACAGCTGCCGGTTGGATGGCGATGGATTGGGGAGGAATTGGCAAAAAGACCGGAGGGTATAGTCCAGCAGCCCAAATCCCCCGGAAATAATAAAAAACACAGTAAGCAAACAGCTCCACAGGGTACAGCTGCCGGTTGGATGGCGATGGATTGGGGAGGAATTGGCAAAAAGACCGGAGGGTATAGTTTGCCGGTGCTACCTGTAAGGTAACACCGGCAAGCTATGCCGTTCGGGACTTTGCCAAGGCACCCCAAGCCGCGTCATCCATCCGGCAGTTGTACCCTAATTCTCCAAATTGGTAAAATTTTTATTAGTTTTGCTATTTTATTTTGCTTTTTTTGTGTTATATTGTTAAGTGAACAACTCAAATAACTGTAAAGGAGCTTTATTATGAGCAAAACTGTTCTCACTGCCGCCCAGATCGGTTGCGGTAAATTCGCCCATCATCAGGATCTGCCCAACTTGTCCACTCACGAACAGATCAACCTCAAGTGGGTTTGCGACATCAATCTTGCCAATGCTGAAAAAACGGCAAAAGAGTTCAATGTTCCCAATTTTACCGATAACTTCATGGATATTGTCAACGATCCGGAAGTTGCTCTTATCAAAATTGCCACCAGTCACGAAGTGCATCTGCCCATTGTGGAAGCCGCCGCCGCCGCCGGCAAGCACATCTTCTGCGAAAAACCCATGGCAATGACCGATGACGAAGCATTCAAGATCATCCGAGCCGTCCGCAAAGGCGGGGTCAAACTCTGTGTTGACCTCAACCGCCGCATGTCGCCGGCCATGCAAGCCTTGCGGAAAAAATATCTGGAACACACCGCCAACCCCAAACACAATCCCTGGCAGTATGTTGAAACTGTCCGTGAGCCGCTGGCGGAAGAAAAGTTCCCGCACATGTCCATCCGTATTCAGGATGAAAGCAGTTCCTACGGTCTGGTACACCTCAATCCGCTGACCGGCGGCGGTGTCATTATCGGCGAATCAGTCCACTGGCTGGATCTGGCATGCTGGTTCTTTGCCCCGGCCCTGCCCTGCGAGATCACCGCTTGGGGTTCCAGCCGTCTTTCGCACGGAATCAACCTCAAGTTCACCAACGGTGCAAGCATGACTCTGGACTTCTCCTGTGCCGGAACTTTTGACTACCCCAAAGAACAGTTTGAAGTTACCGGCGAAGCCGCTTTCTTCCGCAGTTTGCACTTTGTGGAAAACTGCTACTACGGTATGCCCGATGCGGGCAAGGAAACCTTTGCCTTGCAGAGCGACCCCTATCCGGAAATGGGCGACGGCCATGACGCATTTATTGCCAAATATATGAAGAATGTTTCCGGCAGCAGCAATGCCAAAGAGATCGAACAGAGCTGTCCGATAATCGTTGACAAAGGTCATAAAGCCATGCTCAACGCTTTTATTGACGCAATCATCAACGACAAACCCAGTCCCTGCGACGAACTTGCCGGATACCGTTCCACACTGCTGGCACAGAAAGCCATTGAGTCCATCCGGCTCAAACAGACTCTGCCGCTGCAGTTGGAAGACATCTGCCCCTGCTTGTAATACAGAAAGGTTTCAGCAGTTATGAAATTGGATTTTATACCGGTAAAGATGCGTCTGCCGCTCAAGTTCGGTGCGGAAACCATTGACTCCATCCAGATTTGTCATGTGGAATACCCCGCTTACGGTGCTGTCGGGCGGGGCGAAACTCCGCTTTCGGTGGCTTGGGCATGGCCTTCAACGCTTACTTTTGCGTTGCGTGAAGAATTGATGTGCAAATTCTGTCAGGTGCTGGCAGAAGCCTATCCGGCTGAAGTTCAACAGCACCCGATGACCGAAGGTTACAAGTTCCTGACAGAAAAACTGGATGCTCTGCTGGAAAAGTTCAACAGGCAAAACAATATCGATATGCCCCATCTGGCGGCACTTATCTGTGCTTCGGCATTCGATATAGCCATGCACGATGCCTACGGTCTGGCAAAAGGTCTGCCGACTTACAAGACCTACAACAAAGAATTTATGGATCACGATCTGGCGTGGTTTTATAACGACGATGCTTTCAAAGGTCTTTATCCGGAAGATTTCTTCGTAAAAGATGTGCCCTCTGAATTGCCGGTATGGCATCTGGTCGGCGGCAAAGATCTGCTTTACGAAAGCGAACGCACCGGCAATGAACCCGAAGACGGCTACCCCGTTTCGCTGGAAAAGTGGATCGAACGCGACGGCTTGAAGTGTTTGAAAATCAAACTTACCGGCAGTGATGCCGAATGGGATTACAACCGGGTTGTTGCAATCGGCAAGATCGCACTTAAATATAATGTGGAAGCTCTTTCGCCGGACTTCAACTGCCTCGTGAAAGACCCGGTGTATGTAAATGATATATTGGATAAACTCAAGGCTGAATATCCGGCAATCTACGATCTTCTGATCTATGTGGAACAGCCCTTCCCCTACGATCTGGAAGCCAATCAGATAGATGTTCACTCCTGCAGTGAACGCAAACCGCTTTTCATGGACGAAAGTGCCCATGACTGGAAGTTTGTCAAAATGGGCAATTCACTCGGTTGGAACGGCGTGGCACTCAAGGTTTGCAAAACCCAGACCGGTGCATTGCTTTCAGCATGCTGGGCCAAACAGCACAACATGATGCTGATGGTGCAAGACCTGACCAACCCTATGCTGGCGACCGTGCCGCATGTTCAGCTTGCCGCCCATATCGGCACGATCAAGGGCGTGGAGTGCAACGCACCGCAGTTCTATCCCGCCGCATCGCTGGACGATGAAAAACTCCGCCCCGGACTGTACGAACGCAGAAACGGAATAGTAAGTTTGAAAGCTCTGACCGGCAACGGCTTCGGCTACTGAAAAAACCAATATCAGAAAAAAAGCAAAGATATTATGAGAGACACAAGAGGTCTCTCATTTTTTATGTCTAAAAACAAAAAGTGGTTTGCCTCTTGATAAAAATGGATTTATGTTAAATCCGAGAACAAACCGAAGTCGTATAGTACGCTTC
>SUVS01000077.1 GCA_015061885.1 Lentisphaerota bacterium | reverse complement strand
GGGTAGCTGCCGCAAACTACCTTTCACCGGACTGTGGTTCTGCTCTTTGCCTTTGTTTTGAATGACTTTTGAAATCACCTCTATTGATAAAGAAATGATGATTTTTTATAGGATTGAACGGAAAAAATAGAAAAAAGAAAAAAAGGCTATTGCTACGCTTTGGAGTTTTGCAACAGCCTTTTGCTTTATAAACTGTACTGTTTTTTACAACCCCAGTTTTTCCCGCAGTGCGAGTGTATGTTTTTTCAAACCTTCTGCCAGCGGTGTGGCGGGTACATACACATCGGCGTTTTTCAGATCGTCCTGCGTGTATATGCGGTGGAACAGGAACGGACGCTTGCCGGGATTTTTTTCAAGATACTCATTGTAATCAATATCTTTGATCTTGACTTTTACATTGAGTGCATCGCCGATCATTTCGTAGTATTTGCTTGATTCAACAATGTCCGGCCCCGCCATGTTGAATACTTTGCCTGCAACCTTTTTATTGCCGATACAGCTGAGCATGGTCTTGGCAAGATCGTCGCAGTCAATGGGCTGCTGGAGCAGTCTGCCGCCATCGACCAATTCGAGTGTTTCGCCTTTCAGAATTCTGGCGATCAGCTCTTTATCGCGGCAATGACCGGGAAAGCACCCCAGTTCCGACGGCATACCGTAAATGTGGCACGGGCGGAAAATCGTGTAGCTTAAATGTTCCGGGGCATTTTCCCGCAGATGATTTTCTGCCATGAGTTTGCCCCAGCCGTAGGCTTCAAGACCATTGTTATCGCCGGTTAAATAGGGCGAATTCTCCACCGGTTGCGGAAATCGGCGTAAGGTCGGCTCGTAAACCCAGTCGGTGGAAATAAACAAAAGAGTATTTGTCAGCGGAGCAAAACACTCCAGATCCTGCTGCATATCATCGGCATTGTAACAAATGCAGTCGATCACGGCATCGAATTTTTCATTGGCAATACTTTGTACGACTTTTGCTACGGCCTGGGCATCGTGCCGGTCGGCATGCAACTCTGTAACATTGCCGACTGCGGGGCGGGTGCCGCGGGTGAGAGTGTAAACTTTATACCCGTCAGCCAGAGCCGCACGGGTGACTGCTCCCGACACATGGCCGGAACCGCCGATAACCAGAACTTGTTTCATTTTTCCTCTTCCAGTGTTTTATCTATAATATCAAGCATATTTTCAGCCCCGAGCCAGGCTTCCGGACGGATGGATTTTCTGCCGGATTCGGCAATAGCTTTGCGGTTGTTGTAAAGCCGCTCCAGAAGTTCAAGAGCCATAACATCATCCAAATCACAGTTGTTGACCTTTTCGGCGGCGTTCAGTGTTACAAGGTAATCGGCATTGTCGTCCTGATGCAGTTCAGCGGCATAAGGATACGGCACGACCACCGCGTATTTGCCGAAGGCATTCAACTCCGCAACGGTACTGCCTCCGGAACGGCAGATCACCAGATCAGCCGCCTGAAATGCCCAGTGCATTTCCGACAATCCCGGCAGCAGCAGCAGCGGAAAATCCGGTTCGCCGTGCAACCGGGCAACGGCATCGAACTCACCGGCTCCGGTAAGCTGGATAAGCTGAATATTTTTGTGTTGTTCTGCCAATGCTCTGACCGCTTTGCCGAATACATTATTGAGCTTTCTTGCCCCCTGACTGCCGCCGAACAGCAGAATGGTAAAAAATTCATCGTTTAAAGAACTTTTGAACTTTCCGTTAAGTGCAGTTACGGCATCGGCTTTGCTCAAGTTATGCTGTTTGAGTTCGGGGCGTACCGGCATACCGCTTACAATGTATCTGCAACGCACTTTGTCAGAATTCACCGCCGGAAACGCAGTTGCCAGCACTTTGGCGTAGCGGCTCAAAAAGCGGTTGGCTTTGCCGATCCTGGCGTTGCCGTCGTGCAGAAAAATCGGCAGACGCAAACTCTTTGCCGCCCAGATGACCGGCAAAGAGGCAAACGATCCCATGCCGAGAACGGCGGAGGGTTTCTCGCTTTTCAAAATCCGTTTAGCTTGTGAACAGCCGCTCAACAGACCTTTGAAAAATCTCAAACAACTGCCGGGGTGTTTTAAACTTGGCGAAGGCATATTGGGCAAAGTCAGGCAGGGTATATTAAACTTTCCGGCGATCTTTTTCTGTTCAACAGAATTTTTGCCGCTTAAAAGCAGTAAAACTTTTCTGCCGCGAGCCTGCTGGGTGCGGGCAATGCTCAAGCCGGGGTAAAAATGGCCGCCGGTGCCGCCGCAGGTTATTACAAGGTATTCAGTCAAGGTCATTTCTCCCGGTTGATAAGGTAATCAGCCAAATCGCTCAAATATTTCCGTTCCGGAGTATCCGGCAGTTGGGCAAGGCACTCCTGTGCCGCGTGCGTCATAAAAGCAATTTTATTCAGCAAATACTCTGTACTGCAGCATTGCGTGAATATCCGGCGGACTTCTTCGAGTTCATCAACAGTGTAACACTCCCTGTAAAGCAAACTCTTGAGCCGTTCTTTTCCGGCATCCGGCAGATTTTTCAAGGCGTGCAGCAACAGAACTGTAGCTTTGCCTTCAGCTAAATCAGAGCCGATGGGTTTGCCGAATTCTTCAAAATTACCGAAAATCCCCAGATAATCATCACGCATCTGAAACGCCAACGCGAGTTTCTCGCCGAATTCCCCCAACGCTTTGGCTTCTGCATCATCCCACGCTCCGGCATCTTCTCTGCCCAGCATCCACCCGGCACGGGCGGCGTAATGGAGCAGAGCTCCGGTTTTGCCGGACTGCATTTCAAAGAGTTCTGCTTCGGTAATATCTTCTGCACGGCAATAACTCATTGCCACATCAACTGCTTCGCCGGAAACCAGCCTGATATAACCGTAATGCCGCAATTCAGCGGCGGCTTTGAGCTTGACTTCGGGGCGAATATCAGATTGGTCTATAAGTTCAAACGCCCAGCCCTGCATCAGATCGCCGGCTAATATGGCCATATCACTGCCGAACTTTTTACGGCGTTGCGGAGAACTGTTTACCGCATTTGCCAGCTGGATGTGGGCGGTGGGTTTGCCGCGGCGGGTATCGTCGTCGTCGATAATATCGTCGTGAACGAGTGTCCAGTTATGGAAAATTTCCAACGCCGCTGCCGCAGGGAACAATCTGGCTGTATCGCCCCCCGCCAGTGCCGCACTCCAGAGCATGATGACCGGCCGCAGACGCTTACCGCCATTAGCCGGATAGCTTTGCATGGCTTTGCCCAGATAATCCGGTTTTACCCGGCAGGGAAAAGTGCTTGAAGCAATGACATCGTCAATTTTCCCTGCCAGATTTTTCAGCGAAACAGAAAAATCGTTTTTCACGATTTTTACGCCTCCACCCGCAAAACACCGCCGGTATCGGCACTGGTCGCCAATGCCGCATATTTGGCAAGGTAACCGCTGGTGACTTTGGGTACCGGGGGGACAAAATTCTTTTTGCGTTCTGCAATTACTTCGTCGGCAACTTCCAGAGCAATGGTGCGGTTGGGTATATCAATGGAGATCATATCGCCATCTTCCACATAGGCAATAAGCCCGCCGCGGGCGGCTTCGGGACTGACATGCCCGATACAGGCTCCGTGCGTACCGCCGGAAAATCTGCCGTCGGTGATAAGTGCCACGCTGTCGCCCAGACCGCGGCCCATGATGTAACTGGTGGGGGCAAGCATTTCCTGCATACCGGGGCCGCCTTTAGGCCCTTCGTAACGGATAACGACCACATCACCGGCTTTGACTTTACCGGCAAGGATGCCTTCGCAGGCATCTTCCTGACTTTCAAAGATCACCGCCGGGCCGCGATGGGTGAGCATGGCTTTGGAAACCCCGGCAGATTTGACCACGCAACCCTTTTCCGCCAGATTGCCGAACAGCACCGACAAACCGCCGGTGGCACTGTGGGCATTATCCAGATTGCGGATGATTATACCGTCAGCATGAGGAGCCTGTTTGATCTCTTCGCCGATAGTCTTGCCGGATACACAGGGGCAGTCCAGATTGATCGTACCGAGCTTGGCGACTTCTTTCATGATCGCCATAATGCCGCCGACGGCGTGGCAATCCTGAATATGTATATCGCTGGAGGGCGAAAGTTTGCAGATGTGCGGAGTGGCTTTGCTGATCTCGTCAAACTTCTTGAGGTCAAGCTGAACCCCGGCTTCGTTGGCTACGGCAAGCGTGTGCAATATGGTGTTGGAACTGCCGCCCATTGCCATATCCAGTATCAGTGCATTGTAGAACGATTCGGGGGTGGCAAAATCTCTTGCCCGTTTGGCGTTGGGATCGAGTGCCATTTCCACGGCCCGTCTGGCGGCACGCTTCCAGAGTTCTTTGCGTTCTTCGCTGGTGGCAAGCGTGGTTCCGTTGCCGGGGAGTGCAATACCCAGTGCTTCGCACAGGCAGTTCATGCTGTTGGCAGTGAACATACCCGAACAGGCTCCGGGCCCGGGGCAGGCATCACATTCCAGACAGGCAAGTTCTTCGTCGGAAACTTCGCCGATGCGGTGTTTTGCCACCCATTCAAAAACGGTAATAAGGTCGCTGTCGCTGCCGTTGCGGGGTTTACCGGCCGCCATCGGACCGCCGGAGCAGAAGATGGTGGGAATGTTCACCCGCATACAGCCCATGAGCATACCGGGCACGATCTTGTCGCAGTTGGGTATGCAGATGACCGCATCCACCGGGTGAGCCATAAGCATGGATTCCACGGTATCGGCAATGATCTCGCGGCTGGGCAGACTGTATTTCATACCATTGTGGCCCATGGCGATACCGTCGCAGATCGCCATGGTGTTGAATTCATAAGGAACCCCGCCGGCGGCACGGATGGCATCGCAGACCAGTTTGCCGACTTCCTGCAAATGACAGTGGCCGGGGACAATGTTGGTGTAGCTGTTGCAAACCCCGATAAAGGGCTTTTTGATGTCATCTCCGGCGATACCGGTGGCACGCATAAGGGCTCGGTGCGGGGCACGTTCTTCGCCCTTTTTCATTACATCGCTTCTCATAATAAAATATCTCCGTAAAATTGGGTTGAATTTTTGTTTGTTATCAGCCGACCAGACCGCCGCCCTGATCGGCAGAGAGGAAGATGCCTTCAAAGTTCATCTTCAAGCCTTCAGGATTGTCGGAAATTTCCAACGCATCTTCGCGGGTTACTCTGCCGGAATTCACCAGCTCAAGCAGACACTGGTTGAAGTTCATCATGCCGTCGCCCTGACCGCCCTGAATGGCGCCGGAGAGTTTTTCCAGACGGTCTTCCTGAATAAGTTTGCCGATAATGGGGCTGTTTATCATGATTTCGTTGACCGCCGCACGGCCTACGCCGCCGGCAAGCGGTACGAGCCGCTGGGAAATAACTGCACACAGATTTGAGGCAAGAGCTTCGCGGATCTGATCCTGTTCGTTTTTCTCAAACATATCCAGAATACGGGTGATGGTCTGTGCCGCATTGGAGGCATGCAGAGTGGTTATCACAAGGTGTCCGGTATCGGCGGCCTGCAACGCGGCTTCAAAACTGATGCGGTCACGCATTTCGCCGACCATGATAACATCCGGATCCTGACGCAAAGCGTGTTTCAAAGCTCCGGCAAAGCTGTCGGTATCCAGCCCGACTTCGCGCTGTTCAAAAACGGATTGGTCGTCAACGAACTCAAATTCGATGGGGTCTTCGATGGTGATGATATGTTCCTGACGGTTGGTGTTCATATATTGCAAAAGAGCCGCCATGGTCGTGGATTTACCACTGCCGGTAGTACCGGTAATAATGACAATACCGCGTTTGGCTTTAGCGATTTCGGTTAAAACCGGAGGCAGATTAAGCTGTTCGATGGACAATATTTCGCTTTTCACCCAGCGGAAGGTGATTCCCAGCTGGCCGCGCTGACGGTGAATATTTACGCGAAAACGCCCCACGCCGTCTTCCCGGTGCGACAAGTCGAGGTCGCCGCTATTTTCCAAAGTATCACGCTGTTTGGCATTGGTTATCTGCTCAATAAAACTGTCCATCAACTCCCGGCTTGCCACAAAGTCGCACCCGACCATGGAACCGTCGATACGGTAAAACACCGGGGAATTTTCTTTAACATGAATATCAGAAGCATTATTTTCCACTGCAATTTTCAAGACTTCATTCAAACTGGTTTCTGCCATAAAAAAACTCCTCTGCTAAATTAAAGCGTTTATTTGCACAATATACTTAACATAACATAAAAAAAAGGTTTTTCAAGCCTGAAATTTTCTTTTTAAAATAAAAAATCGGGATTATTTCGGAATAATCACCTCTTGCGTTGCCCCCTTTACCGGGGGGCTTTTTCTTTTTCAGCACTTGGGTTCTTTGAGTGCTGAAAATGGTCGTTTGAGCATAGAATAGTTCATTATCTTTTTTCTGCAAGCATAAAGTGGATAACCGTAACCCAACGTGCTGTTGGTTAAGCTCAAAACAATGATTTTGAGATTATTTTTTATATTGCTTTAGCGTAAAAAAACTGCTCGCCAGTGTCAGCACTTTGGCGAGCAGAGAATTTGTATTGGTGGAGGTCAACAGGCGGCAAAACCAAAAATCTCTGCTTCAGACTCTTATAAGGGAAAGAAATGGAAGTGAAAAAAGTTGGTTTTTACAGGGCAATGCCTGTCAGGGGAATAGCAGTAAACTCCAATCCTTGACAGCAGGAGTTTGCCGTACTTTTACTGGTATGTAGAGTTGATATCCGGCATTTGACAAACATCAGATTCTGCGTTATATTACAGGCAGACTATGAGGGATTACCGTAAATAAGTAAATTGAAAAAAATACAACCGAATAGAGGTGAATTATGAAAAAACTTCTTGTCATGCTGTGCGGCGTTATGCTGCTCGTTGTAAGTGGATGCTGTTCTCTCGGACAGTGCCGAATCACAATGGAAAAGAATGCTGTTCTGCTTGATGTCCGGACTCCGGCAGAATATCAGAAAGGATACCTGCAGGGAGCAATCAATCTGCCGCAGGCGGATGTGGATACAAAAGCGGCAGCAGTTGTCCCCTCCAAAGAGACGCCGGTTTATGTTTATTGCCGGGGCGGTCGGGAAGCAACTATGGCTACGGAAAAACTTCTGAAGCAGGGGTACACCGATGTTCATAATCTCGGCGCAATGAAAGATGCCCGGGAACGGCTCGGGTTACCCACTGCAAAGTAACGGGGAAAAGGCTGGCAGATGAAAACACTGTTTTCAATATTATGTGGAATTATTTTGCTTGCAGTAAGCGGATGTTGTTCAACAGAAAGTAAAATATCTATGGAAAATAATGCTGTTGTGCTGGATGTCCGGACTCCGGAGGAACACAAAAGCGGGTATCTGGAAGGCGCAGTTCTTCTTCCGCTTGCCGAACTGGAAAGTAAAATAACAAAAAAGATACCGGCTAAAAACACGCCCATATACATCTATTGCCGCAGCGGCAGACGGGCAGGAACTGCTGTCGAAAAATTGAAAGCAATGGGCTATACAGATCTCCATAATCTGGGAGGTCTGAAAGATGCCCGAAAAAAGCTCAATATTCCGATAAAGAAGTAAGAACCGTGTCATTATTGGCGGCAGGAGAAAAAACTGCCGCCTTTTTTTGTAATTTACTCTGTTTTGTTTACAATTGTAACAACACGCTGCGGGAAGGGAATATTCAATCCGGCATTTTCAAGCGTGGGCTTTACTGCGGCTTTTACCTGCCAGTAGGCATCCCAGTAAGTTTCTGTTTTTGCCCAGAAACGGATTGTCAGATTCACAGAACTGTCGGCTAAAGTATCTACATACACTTCATACGCAGGGTCTTTCAGTACCAACTCGTGTTCTTGAAGCATTTGCTTAATAACATCTACACCTTTTTCGATATCATCGCTGTATGAAACGCCTACGCTCAATACAGCACGCCGAGTCTCATTCCGCGAATAATTTGTTACCGGAGTACCGAATATGACGCTATTGGGAACTGAAACATAAACCCCCTCAAATGTCATAACTTCCGTGCAGAAGACTCCAATTACCTTTATAGTGCCGGTGATTGTTCCGCACTGTACAAAATCTCCTGTTTTATACGGACGCAATATCATAAGCATCAATCCTGCTGCAATATTGCTCATAGAATCTTTCATAGCCAATGCAATAGCCAGACCGACAGTACCGAGGACAGTTAGTATGCTTGCTGTATTGACACCAAACAAATCAAGAATAATTAAAAGAGCAAGCAGCCAGATAAGGCCTCTTACAAATACAAAAACAATATGACTTACAGAGTCATCGATCGTATTGACTTTTGCACTTGTATTGGTAATTATTCTTTTCACAATACGGGTAAAAATCCATGCCAGCAAAACGGTAAGCAATACCAAAAGCAGTATTTTCCCCAAATAGATAAAACTGTCGCCATAGGTATTCCACAGTTGTTTCACCCATTCCCCAAAATTGCCGGATTGAATCGGTTGTGCAATTTGACTGACGATTGTCTTTGTGTTGGAAACCGTTTGAGTTGCAACTTCTTCTTTCATATTAACTCCCATTGGTTGCTGATATAAACTAACTTGTACACCACGTACACCCGATTGTAATATATCATATTTATTGGGCTTTTGCAAATGCAAAACGGCTTTTTTATTGAAATCCCAAGATAAGGACTTCTCTTTGGCAAAATGAAAGACGGAGCAGGAGTGGCGGAAAACCAACTTTTGCACCGTCT
>SUVS01000076.1 GCA_015061885.1 Lentisphaerota bacterium | reverse complement strand
GAAGCATTACAGAACGCGAATAGGAGCAAGACAAAAGCAACCTTTGGGAATCATCTTTTGCTGATTATCAACTTTTTTACGATTTTTTTGCAAATATAACTTGACAAACAGTCTCTCATAGGAGGGGGCTGTTGCGAAACTGTTGACGTTGTTTGCCAACAGCTCACGCGGCGGCACGCCGCGAAGGGCGGTCAGGGCCCGTCTTCATGTTATTACGCCGTGACAAGCCGCGAACGCATGGGAAGGCAGTTTGCCGGATACATTCCGGCAAAACGAGCGGAAATGTTCCGCGAAGCATCTCCGGTGTTGAGCGAAGCTCCCCGGCGTTTGAGGGCACCGCGTCTGCGGTGGTTAAGGCGGTGTATGTCGCCGCTCTAATTAAAAAACCGCCAGGTAACTCGCACTGGATATTGCTGCCGACCGGGCAAGGGGTTCCAAGGGAACAATGCAATGCCCCCTTGGGATGTGCAAGGTCTATTATATCGAATAAGTTGATAAGTTAAGCCGCACAAAAACAACATTGCGGAAGTTATTGCTCAAACATTCAATTGAGTATTGATAAATGAATGATGATTTTTTATAGGATTGAACGGAAAAAATAGAAAAAAGGCTATTGCTGTGCTTGGGTGTTTTGTACTTTCATTCCGGCGGATTGAGATCATTTTTCATTCCACCGGGGACCCAACTGCCGGGCATACTCCACGGTTCGGATTCTATCCTGTTGCCACGGATACGGTAAGGAAAATTCTGCATCAGCCAGTTGTAGCTCACCCCGCCATCTATAAGCTGAACCAGACGGCGGGCGTCTTTGTAATTCCACGCTCCGTTTCCGTTTTTTGCCGGCAGTTTTCCGGCGGCAGGACCGTATGATTTGTGCCAGCTTGAGGCGGTATTGAGCTTGAAAATCTGCCCCGGCACCAGTTCTTTTTTTTGTGGATTCCGCCACAGATGTTCGATCAGAGCTTTGCGGGCAAAGGCTTCGGCTTGAAAACTGTCCATGCCTTCTGCAATTTTTGCTTCTACAACACTGTTCCATGCCGCCGCTTCATGCAACGCCATAAAGTGGTGGCGGTGTCCGGCTTGACGGTATTCATCGCTCCACAGCAGATTGACCAGTTCCGCAGAAAGTTCAAACTGATTTACCCGGCAATGCAGTTCCCGCAGCATCAGTTCTTTCAGCCGGGTTTCCCACGAAGGATTTTTCGGCATCAGCCGGATATTGTTTCGGCGATGCACTGAATGGGTCATTTCGTGGATGACCACGCTGGAGCAAAGTATAAGGTTGTGCATTTTTTCGTGCTTGCACCTGCCTTTCAGGAAGTTGCGGTTGAGTTTTATCACCCCCGGCGAATAAGTCCCCCAAGTGGATTTTTGCGGGAAATCAAAAAATTGAAAAGCAAAGTCGAATTGTCCATCCAGCTGGGCGATAACTTTTTTGCCGATGGCGGAATTTTCCACATTATCCAGCACTTTTTCCAGAAACTGCCGTTCTTCCGGCGATAAAGACGAATTCTGCAACGATTCCTGCAAACTCCTGAAAACAACTGCTTGACGATGAATGTGTTTGTGATTATGCTGGCGTACCTGCCGCCGGGAGTTGAAACTGCTGTTGCCTGCACTGCGGCCCCAGACAAGAAAACAGCACACCAACAGTATTACAACTTGTAAAAAACGCATAACTCCATCCCCTTATAAAACATTTGATTGCAAAATATAGCACACATACTGCACAATGCAAATAAGTGTATATCGCATAATGTCTGATAAGCTGTATATGCTTAATTTTAATCGACTTATCAAAGTAACCTATATCGGTTATTTAAAGAAAAGTTGATATACTCCACTTGACAACATAACAAAATATGATATATTATCACCAAAAAAACAGAGAGTGTTTTATGCGTTTGAGTGATCTGCCGATAACCAATCCGGTGAATACAAATTCGCCCAAGTATCTGCAAATAGCAGCTGTTCTTGAGGAATATTTGCAGCGGGCTGATTTGGCTGAAGGCGAGCGTTTTTTCTCTGACCGTATGCTGGCAAAGCGTTTTTCCACTACTTCGGTAACCGTGGCACACAGCTTGAACTATCTGGTAAACAAGGGTTTGCTCTGCCGCCGCCGCGGTTCCGGCACTTATGTCGGCAAACGGCTGCCGGCATGCAACAGCCGTTTGCGTATCGGCATAATCTGCCACGAAATAATCTGTTCGGATGATTGTTATGTGACTCCGGTTCTGCGTAAATTCTGCGATTTTTTTGATGAATATAATTGCGATTTGATCTCTTTCAAGGGCGAACCGTCTGATTGGCGGCGGCTTATCAAAGAATATGAACTGGCAGGCGTGATGGTGTTTGTGCCTAAAAATTCATTCAAAGATGAGCTTGCCGCGTTGAGTGCAGAAAATGTGCCGGTGGTTTCCATCGGTTACGCCATGCCGGAATTACCGGGAATATCGTTTGGGACCGATCATGGTGCGGCGGTAAAAAAAGCGGTTGAATATCTGTATGAATACGGGCACCGGAAAATTGCCGTTGCTTATTGCAGCAATCAGGCATCGGGCAATGTTTTTGAGCAGAAATACCGGCAGGCAATGTGGGATTTACAGTTGCCGGTCCACCCGGCATGGAGCATGAACTTTGACAGTCTTGCCGGCGGCAGTCAGGAAGACAAGTCTGAAAAGTTCTGGCTGGTATTCAAGGAGCTGATCGAACAGAACAATATGCCGACAGCACTGCTGGTGACCAATGTGCTTGACGCCGCATCGTTGTACAGCATGGCCAGGCAATATTCGCTGAACATTCCCGGCGATCTGTCGCTGATAGCATTCGACGATCCGCTGTTTTTGAACCAGTTTGCTCCGCCGCTGACCGTGATCGCACAGGATCTGGACAATATTGCACTTAACGCGGCAAGCTGCCTTCAGGCAAAAATCACAGGTAAAAAATACACAGAAACAATACAATATAATCAACCCATGCTGATCGAACGCGGTTCAGTCCGCAAAATCGACAGCTGAACTTTACGGGAGGCAACAATGGCAAACTGGAAAAAACTTCTGACTTTTTCACTGACAGCAGTTCTCGCCGGACATATCGCGGCGGCAACGGCAACAGAAGAAGAGATGTACCGGCAGTTTGAAAATCTCAAAAACAAAAAAGTGATTTTAGGTCAGGCATGGGCAGACCGTACACCTGATGTGGTCATAAAAAACATGGATCTGCTCAAAAAATCCTTTGACGGCGTATTTATTGAACTTTACGGCAAAGGTCATAAGGACCCCAAAGGCGAAACCGCCAGCAGCCGCCGTATTTTGCAGAAAGATTTTGAGTTCAAATATGAGTGGTTTGCTTCTGAAGTACCGAAAATCAAAAAATTTACTGATAACGGTCTGAAGCACAGTTTTATCGGAACTGCCGCCCGCTACGGCGATCTGGATTGGTTCAACGATGAACACTGGCGGATCGCCTGCAATAACTATGGTGTGATGGCCAGAGTCGCCCGCGAAGGCGGCATGATGGGTATTGAGTTCGATGCCGAAATGTATGCCGGCAAACAGTTCAACTATCAGCCCTATTGCGGCAAAAGCCGCCACCAGATCTGGATGAAAGCCAGAGAACGGGGCAAACAGTGGATAACGGAAGTTCAGAAAAACTACCCCGGGATCACGATTTTCTGTCTTTTTCTGCATACACTCAATTACGAAACGCTGGGCACCGCCGACAACAATGCTTATGCACAGGGCAATTTGTTCGTACCTTTCTTGAACGGCATACTTGATGGTCTTGATCCGGCAACCAAACTCATTGAAGGCAACGAATATTACACCTACAAAGCCTCAAGCCGCCACCATTTCAACTACGCTCTGGCACAGGAACGGATGCTTTTCAACAGTCAGATACTGCCGGAAAACCGTGCCAAAGCCAAAGCACAGATCAGCTACGCTCCGGCAATTTACATGGATGCGTATTTTGCCGATGCACGCAAAATGAACGCCTATCACCGGGCGGTTTACGATGTTATGACTCCCGATCTGGCGTGGAACGATCCGGCACGGCTGAAAGCCTTTTACCGGAACTTTGCCGATGCAGTGCGTGCCAGCGATGAATATGTCTGGATCTATCAGGAAAAAGTCCGCTATTTCGGGCGGGATAAAAAGTATATGGACAACAAACTTATGCAGGAGGTTTTCCCCACGATCCTGCCCTTCATGCAGGCGGCAAAATCTCCGGCAACGCTGGGAAAATACTGGCTCGACCGGGTGAAAGCCGAAAACGTTCCCAACCTTGTAAAGGGCGGAACTTTTGAAGACGATACTTATAAAAAGTGGCATTTCTGGCAGCGGGCAAAAAACAATCACCGCAACAGCGGGTTTTTCATTGCTCCCGGCGAAGGTGTAAATAAATCCCGGTGCATGGTTGCCAAGAATCTGGGCAAACACGGCGGATCGTTTTTCACCAAAAACATCAAAGTCAAGCCCAACACCCAATATATGCTTTACGGCAGAATCAAGCGTACCGAAGCCGGTTACGGAGCTTTGTCGATCATGTTCCAGCAGGGCAATGCGTGGGATTACAATACCTTTAATCCGCTGATCAAAATTGTACCCCGCACCATGAAAGCCGGAGAGTTTGAAGAAGTTATCGGCATATTCACCATGCCCGAATACATCAATACTGTCGGTGTATCATGCAGTGTTGACGAACAACGCAACCGGCATGACTTTATCTACTTTGACGAAGTCGGTCTTTATGAACTGCCAACAAAATAAAAATCGGAGAATAATTATGAAAAAAAGTAAATTCACCCTGATAGAACTTCCGCTTGAAAGGTATCACTTCAACCGTGATTGCAAAAAATCTGCCCATGGGCAGGGTAAAGCATGCTGCTTTACCCTTATTGAGCTTCTCGTTGTAATTGCCATCATCGCCATTTTAGCGGCGATGCTGCTGCCGGCACTTTCCGCCGCCCGGATGCGGGCAAAAGATTCCGCATGTAAAAACACCCTCAAGCAAATGGGCGTATCAACACTGCTTTATTGCGACGACAACAAAGAGTGGATTCCGTTAGCCAACGGTTCAACCAACTTTGCCGCTTACGGCTGGCAGTATCTGATCGCTCCCTACATGTCCGGCTTGCAGACCAAAAATGCCACCGACGATCTGCTGGCAAGCCGCAGTCATATTTTTCTCTGCCCCGGCGAGCCGCGTCCGATCAACTACGGTAGTCATAAAGTCGGCGTGGATTACAAGTGGAGCCATTACACGATCAACTGTTATTTGAGCGGTAAAAAATCTTTTGCCGAGAAAAATGCCGGCAAAGTCCGTACTCTCGGTGAAATGGAAGATGCCAGCAAAGCGATCTATCTTCTGGACAACGAAAATACCGGCGAAAACGGCATCATCTATTCAAGTTATGCTTCGTACCGCCACAGCGGCAACAGCCGTACTGATTTGGCCGTTATACCTAAAGACAGCGATATGACCAATGTTCTCTATATCGGCGGCAATGTGGAAAGCCGCAACTATGCTTCGATCAAAGCGTGGAATTATCTGGTGGTGGGCTTTGACTACACCAAAGGTGCCAATGCTCCGTAATAATGCAGCCCCAACCAGGATCTACCGGGAGTTCTCCCGGTATTTTTTGGGCGGGTCGTGGCGGTATTTTTTGAAGATCCTTGAAAAATAAAACTCATCTTCAAAACCGCACTCGTGGGCGATCTCGCGTATCTGCAGATCACTGCCGCTTAACAGTGCGGCGGCTTTTTCCAGCCGTGCTGCCAGCAGAAACGCTCCCGGCGGAACCTGAAAAAACTGCTCAAACAAACGCCGGAAATGGGCGTAACTTACTGAAAGTTTGCGGGATTCCTTTTCAAAATCCCAATGCTGTTCCGGGCGGGAACTGATCTTTTCGGTCAACAAGGCAAATGCCTGATAACGCTGATCTGTCCGGGATACATTGCTGTTTGCACATTGCATCAGCAAAAGCAGTTCTTCGAGTGCCAGCACCGCACGGGCGTGGTTTTCCGCCGAATACGGCAGCATGAGCAACGCTCTTATCGAACGCATCCGGTGCATGAATTTATCGGGTTCATCAAGTTTTATCAGGGCATCTTTTTCCCGCACCAGGAGCATACCGCCGGCAATATACCGCCTGACCCGGTCGCCCTTGAAACATATATATATCTTATCTTCAATGCCTTCCGATGGATTTGCCGAGCCGTAGCGGAAACTCATGCCGGGAGCGGTAACAAATACACATGCCTCGCGGGTATATTCCGCATTGCCGTTGATTTCAAGCATAAAATCTCCGCGGCGGCTGAACTGCAATCCCCAATAATCAAAATCATCGCGTACTGTTACCGATGACGAATAGCGTAAGTCGCCGTGGCAGACAAACTCAATATCCGAAAAATAGTCTATGCTCATAAAATCCATGCTTTCGCATAAAAAATCTATTTGATAAATTCAAAATGTGGTCTATATTAAGATAGTTCAGATTGATTTTATGTCAAATATTAAAAACCAAAAAATCCATTTTTCAACCGGCGGCAGGGCTGGTTGCCGGCAAATCCGGCAAAACCCGATCCGCCAAACATGAAAGGCTCGGAAAAATGAGCGAAAAAGTAAAAGTTGGTATCTGGGGCCTCGGCCGTGCCGGGGGCGGTATGCACATGCGGGAAATCGAAGCAAACAAAGATGTACTGGAAGTCGTTGCTGTTTGCGATATTGATGAAGGCCGTGCTGAAGAATTCGGCAAAAAACTCAATGTGCCGTTTTACAGCGATCCGGCAAAATTCCTTGCCGACAAAAATATTGACCTTGTATCCGTAGCGACTTTCTCGCTGGATCACATCCGCCACACCCGTCAGGCTCTGGAAGCCGGATTCTGTGCTTATATCGAAAAGCCCATCGCCGCCAGCCGTGCCGAAGCCGAAGAACTTGTGGAACTCGACAAAAAATATCCCGGCAAACTCTTTGTCCGTCAGAACCGCCGCTTTGAAACCTGTTTCCAGCATGTGCGTGAAATCATTGATTCGGGCATCCTCGGCAAAGTCCACACCATCAAACTCTGCCGCAATGCTTTCAGCCGCCGCGACGACTGGCAGACTTTGCTTGCCAACAATGGCGGTCAGCTCAACAACTGGGGTCCGCACCTCATTGACCACGCTTTGCAGTTCCTGAAGTACGAAGTCAAATCCGTCTGGAGCGAACTTAAACTTATCGCCGCCCAGGGCGATGCCGAAGACTGCGTGAAAATCATCATGCAGGGCAAAGACGGCCTGACTGTGGATATTGAAATTTTCGGCGGCAACGCTCTGCCGGACAATGTTTACGAAGTTTACGGCAGCCGCGGTGCCTTGACCGTTGCCGATGAAGCCGACATCAAACTGCGTTATATCGAACCGGATTACGAACTCAAACCCTATCCGGTCAACACCGGTCATCCGGCAGGATTCAAATTTGCCGACAACGCCGACATTCCGTGGCGTCGCACGACCATCATGGTCGAACCCAAACTCAAGGTGGATATGAACAGCTGTTACCGCTATGTAGCCGAAAGCATCCGCGACGGCAAAGAATACCCCATCAAACTTGCTGAAGCTCTCGCCGTCGTGGAAATCTGCGACATCGTCAAAAGCCAGAGTGCATTTTACAATAAGGAACTTGCAAAATGAAAAAAAGTCAGATCGCTACCCAGTGCTACACCCTGCGTGATTTTATGCACACCCCCGGCGGGGTTGACCGCTCCTTTGCCAAACTGCGTGAAATCGGCTTTGAAGCCGTGCAGATCTCCGGCGTGCCGGTCGCTCCGGCTGAAGTCAAAAAATACGCCGACCTCAACGGCATGACCATTTGTGCCACCCACGAAGGCGGCGATGCTATTCTCAACAATATTGATGCAGTTATCGAAAAGCTCGATTTGTATAACTGCCGCCATACCGCATTCCCCTGTCCTTTTGAAAAACAGGTGATAGATATGGGTATGACCCTTGACCTTGCCAAAGCTCTGGAAGCCGCCGCCGTCAAGATGGAAGCAGCGGGCAAATGCTTGAGCTATCACAACCACAATATCGAATTCCGCAAGCTCGACGGCAAGTGCATTTTCGACATCATTCTGGAAAATGCCCCCACCATGAAGGCTGAAATCGACACCTACTGGGTGCAGATGGGCGGCTGCGATCCGGTGGAATATGTGGAAAAATACGCCGGTCGTCAGGAAATCTTCCACCTCAAGGATTTCGGCGTGGTCTATCCGCGTAACTCCATCATGGTTCCGGTCGGCAGCGGCAATCTTAACTGGAACAAAATCCTGCCCGCCGCCGAAGCCGGTGGTGTGGAGTGGTTCATCATCGAACAGGATCAGTGCCAGAAAGATCCCTTTGATTCGCTGAAAGACAGCTTCAACTACCTGATGAAAAACTTCGTCAAGTAATCAGAACAGCAAAGAATATTTAAGGGAGCTGTTGCAAAACTGTTGATGTTGCTTGCCAACAGCAACAAGGGCGGTCAGCCCCGCGAGCGGATGTGAGAGCAGTTTGCAGGATAAATTCCTGCAAACCCGAGGCAGCATGCTGCGAGGTCGAACGGAGTCGAGCGAAGCCATCCGGCGTTTGAGGACGATTTTGAGCTTTGCTCAAAATCGCTCTAAGGGGGCGTAGCCCCCGCTTTAATTAAAGATCGTGAAGAACTACGCTGGATATAGCTGC